>NZ_JACRVR010000021.1:0-52194 GCF_018811975.1 Acetobacter sp. P1H12_c
CACCCGCGAAGAAGCCCTAGAATTACTTAGCTCAAACAAATACTCTTTCTTATTCAACAACGAGGGGAAGTTTGTCACTGGGGGCTGCAAGGAAAATCCGCAACCTGCGCGTAGCGAGTGACCCCTCTATCTGACAAATCCCGGGTAGGAACGAAGACAGCTGAATAGGGTCTGAACTCCCCCGAGATTGGCGGAGACGTCCGATTCCGAAGAAATTTTACCCGAAAGCCACCCGTCTGCTTCCCCCCCATAACTGTCATTCCAAAGGCCGCGGAGGATCGACACAAGCAAGCATGCCATCAGACAAAGGCGTCTGAAGCCGCAGAGCCTCGCTGACAGTCGCATTCATCCATACATCCAGATCATCTGGCTGCGTCAGAATCACCGGCATGGCTTTCGGATGGATGGCGCCCACTTCCCTGTTCGCTTCAGTAGTCAAAAACCCGAACAGGTCATCCGTCGTCTCCCCGTCCGCCAGTTTCCGCACCGATGTCCACCGGCACCAGATCCCGGCAAAGAAAGCCAGTGGCTCTCCGTCCCTGCGGGCAAACCACACAGGCCGTGATTTCCCGTCAGGCAAACGCTCGGGTTCCGAGAACGCCGTCAGCGGCACCAGACAGCGATGCGCCACACCTTCCCAGCGCTTCCACCACGCAGATCCCGGATTGCGGATATTGGTCACACCGCGATCCACCTTATGGCCTTTGAGGTAACCGGGCGGTGTCGGCATACCCCAGCGGGCCATGAGCAGTTCACGACCGCCTTCCACGTTCCGCACGATCGGCGCCATCGTATTCGGGTAGATCTCCGGCAGCGGCTGAAGATTGCCCGTGCGGTCCTCAAGGACTTTGGCAATCTCCCGGATCGCCTGCGGATTGGAGGTCATGGAATAGAGATTGCACATCCGCCTGCTCCCTTATGACCACATGCCGCGTAATCTGGCTGCCATATCGATCCTTACGGATTTCACCGCCTCCTGCCGGGCCTGTTCCTCCGGTTTCACGACCGGCCAGGCCACTGACTGGAACAAAGGCAGCATGTCCCGATCAATGAAACGCGTCCGTGAGGCATAGACATGCCGGTCGCCCCGGCTGTGCTGGCCATGCACATAGAAGCGCTGCGGCACCATGATATCGAGACTGTCTTTCGCCCGTGTCATGGCGACATAGAGCAGGCGACGTTCCTCTTCGATGTCATCCTTCTCACCGGTAGCCAGATCGGATGGAATGCATCCGTCGACGGCGTTCATCACGAAGACATTTTTCCACTCCTGCCCCTTGGCGGAATGAATGGTGGAGAGGATCAGATAATCCTCATCCAGCAACGGCACGCCAGCCTGATCGGACGTGGCATCCGGTGGGTCGAGCGTCAGTTCGGTCAGGAATTTCTCGCGTGACGGATAGCCGCCGGCGATCTGTTCCAGCTGCACCAGATCGGCCAACCGGGTGGAGGCATCCTCATGAAGCCGTTCCAGATGCGGTTCATACCAGTAGCGCACAGCGGCGATCTCGCCCGGCCAGCCGACCTGATGGCTGCCGAGAGCGGTCAGCATATTCACAAACCCCGTCCAGGCCTCGCCACTGCGCTGCGGCGCTTTCACATCCTTCAACGCCTCGAACGGATGAGCATTCTCCCCCATCGTATCCAGCACACGCCGGGCCGAGGCTGGACCCACGCCTGGCAGAAGCTGCAACACACGGAAGCCGGCGATGCGGTCGCGTGGGTTCTGAGCAAAACGCAATAGCGCCAGAACATCTTTCACATGCGCACTATCGAGAAACTTCAGGCCACCGAATTTCACAAACGGAATATTGCGCCGGGTCAGTTCCACCTCCAGCGTGCCGCTATGGTGCGAAGCCCGGAACAGCACGGCCTGCTGCTTCATGGGTGTCCCGGCCTCCCGCTCTTCCAGGACCCGATCGGCGATGTAGTTGGCCTGCGCCGTGTCGTCCCAGATGGTGACCAGTCGCGGCTTTTCCTCCGACGCCCGTTCGGTCCACATATCCTTGGTGAACCGCTCTGCCGCCTCGCCGATCACGGTATTGGCCGCATCCAGAATGGGTTTCGTGGAACGATAGTTCCTCTCCAGCGTCACCACACGGGCCGGGGGATCGAAGGACGCCGGAAAATCAAGAATGTTGCGCACGGTCGCAGCCCGGAAGGCATAGATGCTCTGCGCGTCATCACCCACCACCGTCAGCCCGTGCCCGTCCGGCTTCATGCCCAGCAGGATGTCCGCCTGCAGCCGGTTGGTATCCTGATACTCATCAACCAGTACATGATCCCATTTGCCGCCAATGTCAGTGGCCAGAACCGGGTCGCTGACCATTTGCGCCCAGCATAGCAGCAGATCGTCGTAATCCAGCACGCCCTGTTCCTGCTTGGCCGTGACGTAGCCTGCAAAAAGCTGTTTCAACTGGGCTTCCCAGCCCGCGCACCACGGATAGTGCTTCAGCAACACATCGGAGAGCGGTGCGCCGGAATTCACCACACGGGAATAGATGGCAAGGCACGTGCCCTTACCAGAAAACCGCTTCTCGGTTTTCGAAAACCCGAGATCATGGCGAATCAGATTCATCAGGTCAGCAGAATCTTCCCGGTCATGGATCGAGAAGGCCGGATCCATGCCGATCTGCTGGGCATACTCCCGCAGCAGCCGCGCACCGATGGAATGAAACGTCCCGGACCAGGCCAGCGCGTCGGCCAGTGGACCGGTCTTGTCGCCCAGCACCGTTTTGCAGATGCGTTCCACCCGCCGCGTCATCTCCACACTGGCCCGGCGCGAGAAGGTCAGCAGCAGGATACGACGCGGATCAGCCCCCGACGCAATCAGATGCGCCACCCGATGCGCAAGCGTGTTAGTCTTGCCCGAACCAGCGCCAGCGATGACCAGCAGTGGGGGTGAATCTACCCCGCCTGCCGAGACTCCGGTCCCGTGCGTGACGGCCTGCCGCTGCGCGTCATTCAGACGGGACAGATAATCGTCGCTGCCCGAAACGGGAGAAGGTTCTGGATTCAATTCCTTAGCGCACTTTCATCAACAATACTGAACCAACATTGGACACCACCATGCCGGATACAGAGCGAATTTGCATTGACTTGCGTAGCATGATTGGAACAAATCAGGAACACATAATCATGAAATACTCCTGCACAAGGGACGCCGAGCCGTGACATGACTACTGAAACCCATAAAAAACCCGGTCTGGAGACGCTACGGGCCACGATCAGTCGGCTTGAAGGTCATAGCGATCGACGCCGCACGGTGCTGCCCTTTGGTGTGCGCGAAATCGACGCCCGTCTGCCCGGTGGCGGTCTGGCGCTGGGGGCATTGCATGAGGTGGCGGGCGGAGGCAACGACGCCCTGCACAGTGCTGCCGCCGGTCAGTTCTGCGCCGGGATTGCAGCCCGCACGCGCGGCACGGTGCTCTGGATTGTCACCCGCCAGGACGTGTTCGCTCCCTCCCTGAAACAGGTGGGGCTTTCTGCTCGGCGGACCATTTTTGTCGAGGCCAGTTCAGACGTCGATGTGCTGGCCTGCTTCGAGGAAGGGCTGCGGCATGGCGGCCTTGGGGCCGTGGTCGCCGAGGTGGCGCGTCTGTCCATGACGGCCTCACGTCGCCTGCAACTGGCGGCTGAAACGTCTGGTTCGCTTGGCATCGCGATACGCCGGTGGCGACGACAGACGGATGCGGCGGATTTCGGCCAGCCGACTGCCAGTGTGACCCGATGGCGGGTCTCAGTCCTGCCATCCGTGCCTTTACCGGTGCCCGGCGTTGGAAGACCGCGCTGGTTGCTGGAACTCATCCGTGCCCGGGCGGGCGAATGTGCCGATTTTGAAGTGGAGGCCTGTGATGCCAAAGGAAGGCTCTCTCCCTGTATCCCGGTCGCGGATCGTCTCGCTTTACCTGCCACTCTGGCCGACCGACCGGATCAGGAAACGACTTGGACCAGACGCGCCCGCGCCTGAAACGCCGTTGGCCCTTGTCGGACGGGAAGGACGGCGACGAGTTGTCCTGTCGGTCGATCTCGCCGCCCGGAAGCTGGGGCTGCGCCCCGGCATACCGGTGGCCAAGGCTCAGGCGCTCTATCCCGATCTGGTGCTGATGGATGCCGATCCCGAAGGCGACCGGCTGGGGCTGGAAAAACTTGCCCTGTGGTTCCAGCACAGGATCGCGCCCATCGTGGCCGTCGATGCGCCGGACGGGCTGGTTCTGGACACGACCGGGGCCGATCACCTGCATGGTGGCGAACTTCCCATGCTCAAGGATATGGTCCACCGCATGGCGGGAGCCGGGTTTCGGGCAAAGGCCGTGGTGGCGAACACCTGGGGCGCCGCGCACGCCATGGCCCGCTATGGCCAGTTAGCGATTGCGGCTATCCCTTCAGATAAAACGACCTCTGCTCTCGCTGATCTGCCCGTTGAAGCTCTCCGCCTGCCCTCCCCTATTATTGAGGGTCTGGCCACGCTGGGCGTATCCCGCATCGGACCACTGGCCGCCATGCCCCGCGCACCGCTGGCCTTGCGGTTTGGCCCCGACGTCGCCCGCCGGCTGGATCAGGCGTTCGGGCGTATGGGTGAAGCCATCGTGCCAGTCCGCCCGGTTAACCCGGTCGAGGTCAACCGGAATTTCGCCGAGCCGATCGGGGCCGCCGAAACTATCGCCAAATACATCGGCAAGCTGGTGCCGCTGCTCTGCCAGGGACTGGACGAACGCGGACAGGGCGTGCGCCGTCTTGATCTGCTGCTGCATCGGGTGGACAGCCGAACCGAGGCGATCCGGGTCGCGACCGCCATGCCGGTACGCGATGTGAAGCGCCTGACGCGACTATTGTGCGAAAAGATCGAAACGATCAATCCGGGCTTCGGCATCGAGCGCATGGTGCTGATCGCCTCTCTGGCGGAACCCATGGATCGGCGACAAACCGTGTCTTCCCTGATCGCCGAGAAAGAAGCCGATGTGTTCGACCTGATCGACACACTGGCCAACCGTGTCGGCATGCAGGCGCTGTATCGCTTTGCCCCCGTGGAAAGCGATCTCCCCGAACGCTCCTTCTGCCGCGTGCCCGCGCTGGCCCCCAAAGAGACAAAGGACTGGCCGGAGCACTGGCCACGCCCTACCCGGCTGCTGGCGCGACCTGAGCCGGTGCAGGCCATGGCGGAACTGCCGGACCAGCCGCCGCTGTTCTTCATCTGGCGTGGTGTGCGACGGAAAGTAAAATGTGCCGATGGGCCGGAGCGGGTGTTTGGCGAGTGGTGGAAGAATGACGCCGAGCTGACCATCGCCCGCGATTACTTCCGGGTGGAAGACACCAGCGGCGAGCGCTTCTGGCTTTACCGTGCTGGTGACGGTGAGCATAGCGAGACCGGCTCGCAGGGCTGGTTTCTGCACGGGATTTTCGGATGAGCCCCTCGGCACCACGTTATGCCGAATTGCAGGTGACGACCTATTTCTCGTTCCTGCGCGGGGCGTCTTCTCCGATCGAACTGTTTGCTCAGGCAAAGGCTCTTGGCATTGAAGCGCTGGGCATCTGCGACCGCAATTCTCTGTCCGGGATGGTGCAGGCCCATGTCGCGGCAAAAGAGGTCGGGCTCCGGCTTGTTGTGGGATGCCGTCTCAATCTGGCCGATTTCCCGCCCGTGCTGGTCTACCCGATGGACCGGGCCGCCTATGGCCGCCTCTGCCGTCTGCTGACCCTCGGCAAGGCGCGTGCCGGCAAAGGGAAATGCCGTCTTCTCTGGGAGGATCTGGTCGCGTGGGGTGAAGGCCAGATCGTTGTCATGCTCCCCGACACGGCAGACGATGCCTGCGCGCTGCATCTGCGCAAGCTGAAGGACGTCTTTGCCGATCGCGCCTACCTGGCCCTTACCCTCCTGCGTCGCCCCAATGACCAGATGCGGTTGTATGAACTGGCGAACCTGGCGCATCAGGCGCGTGTGCCAACAGTCGTGACCAATGACGTGCTGTTCCATACCCATGACCGGCGCATCCTGCAGGATGTCGTCACCTGCATCCGGCACAACACGACCATCGACGAGGCCGGGTTCGTCCGCGAACGCCATGCCGACCGTTATCTCAAGCCACCGCAGGAGATGGCCCGGCTGTTCAGCCGTTACCCCGAAGCGGTTGCCCGCACCATGGATATCGTGGAGCGATGCCGTTTCTCGCTCGATGATCTGGCCTATCAGTATCTGGATGAAGTGTCCGTGCCTGCCCAGACGCCCCAGCAGGCGCTGGAAACCCTGACATTGGAAGCGGCCGCACGCACCTATCCCGAGGGGATTCCGGACGAGGTTCGCAAAAGCCTGCACCATGAACTCGCCCTAATCGGGCGCATGAATTATGCGCCCTATTTTCTGACCGTAAACAGTATCGTCCGCTATGCCCGTTCTCAGGACATTCTCTGCCAGGGTCGTGGGTCGGCTGCCAATTCTGCAGTCTGTTATGTGCTGGGCATCACCGCCATCGACCCCGCCCGCAACTCCCTGCTGTTCGAACGTTTCGTCTCCGAAGAGCGGGGCGAGCCGCCGGACATCGATGTAGATTTCGAGCACGCACGCCGTGAGCAGGTCATCCAGTGGGTCTATGAGCATTACGGGCGTGACCGTGCAGCCCTGACAGCCGTGGTGATCCGCTATCGCGCCAAGGGGGCCTTGCGGAATGTTGGCAAGGTCATGGGCTTGCCGGAAGACCTGATCCGCACACTCTCGGGCCAGATTCACGGCTGGGGGCGCAAGCTGGACGATGACGCCCTGACTGACAGCGGCATTGATCTGTCCGACCGGCGCATCCGCCTGACGCTGGATCTGGCGCGTTGCCTGATCGGCGTGCCCCGTCATCTGTCACAGCATCCCGGTGGTTTTGTGCTGACGCATGACCGGCTGGATGAGCTTGTCCCTATTGAACCGGCCTCCATGGAGGCCCGCCAGATTATCGAGTGGGACAAGGACGATATCGACGTTCTGAAATTCATGAAGGTGGATATCCTGGCGCTTGGCATGCTGACCTGCATGAAAAAGGGGCTGGATCTTCTGGCGGACCACAAGGGCCAGCACTTCACGCTCCAGACCATCCCGGCCGAGGATCCACGCACCTACGCCATGATCCGCAAGGCTGACACCATTGGTGTGTTCCAGATCGAAAGCCGGGCACAGATGTCCATGTTGCCACGGCTCAAACCGCGTGTGTTTTATGACCTCGTCATTGAAGTGGCGATCGTACGGCCCGGCCCTATACAGGGCGACATGGTGCACCCTTATCTACGTCGCCGGGAGGGCCTTGAGCCCGAAGACTATCCGACACCCGAACTGGAAGCGGTTCTGAGCAAAACGCTAGGCATCCCGCTGTTTCAGGAACAGGCGATGCAGGTCGCCATGATCTGTGCGGGGTTTACCGCCGCCGAGGCCGATCAGCTGCGTCGAGCCATGGCAACGTTCAAGAATACGGGTACCGTCTCGCAGTTCCAGAGACGGCTCATCGAGGGCATGCGCGCCAACGGCTATGGTGAGGATTTTGCAGAACGGATCTATCAGCAGCTCGAAGGTTTTGGCTCCTACGGATTTCCAGAGAGCCATGCCGCCAGTTTCGCTATTCTGGCCTATTCGTCATCCTGGATGAAATGCACGCATCCGGATGTGTTTCTGGCCTCGCTCCTGAACTCCCAACCAATGGGATTTTACGCGCCAGCGCAACTGGTCCGCGATGCGCGGGAGCATGGTGTGGAAATCCGGCCCGTTTGCGTCAATACCTCACGCTGGGACAGCACATTGGAAGGACCGGAAAGACCTGACGGGATGTTCGCCGTGCGGCTGGGCATGAGTCTGGTGAAGGGACTTCCCAATGACGATGCTGCCCGGATTGTTGCCGCTCGGGCCTCACGCCCGTTTACCTCGGTCGATGACCTATGGCGTCGGGCGGGTGTCAAAGCAGCAGCCCTCACCCATCTGGCCGAGGCAGATGCCTTCCGGCCCTCGCTCGGGCAGGCACGGCGCGAGGCGCTGTGGTCGATCAAAGCTCTGCGCGATGAACCATTGCCCCTGTTTGCGGCTGCGGAAGTAACGCGAGAAGCAGATGAGCCCGATGTGTTGCTCCAGCCCATGCGGGATGGGGCGGAGGTGGTGCGAGATTACAACCAGCTTGGCCTGAGCCTACGGGACCATCCTCTCGCATTTCTTCGCAGGGATCTGCGAGAACGGGACATCATAACGTGTCAGCAGGCGCTGGCGGCGAAGGACGGGAAGCGTCTCACCGTAGCGGGACTGGTGCTGGTCCGGCAGCGACCAGGATCGGCGGAAGGCGTAGTATTCCTAACGCTGGAGGATGAGACGGCCAACATGAACGTCATCATCTGGCCGGATCTGTTCGACGTCAACCGGCGTGTGGTGCTGGGTGGCCAAATGCTGGCCGTGAAAGGCATGCTCCAGAAAGAAGGTGACGTCGTGCATCTCTTGGCGAAGGAGATCAGCGATCTGTCAATATTGCTGGCGGACGTCGGGAACCGATCCTCCGCAGACACTACAGCCAGAACAGATTCAGACGGTGAACGCCTCGTCGTCATATCGCGCAATTTTCACTGAGCCACAAGCTGTTCGAGCCAAGCCTGACTAGCATCCAAAATTCCTACATTTTCGCCTGTGGATAAGTCAGTTTCTGGGCGAATTTCGACCGCTGCTGTTTGGACGCAAAAAAAGGGGGGGGGGTAAAAAACCGTCACTTTTTTTTCCGGATTTGGTACATGAAATACAGGGCAAGTGCCTTTTTTTGCCCCCGCGTGGTCGGAGGGGGGTGTGACGTGTTACGGTGTCGCATCGAAAAGGGAGCCGAATTTATTTGGCGATAGAGGAAAGAAGAAAAGAGAAAAAGCGTAGCGATTTCATATGCATCCGAAGGGTGCATATGAAATTGAGGTAGCGTGCCCTCCAAACCGCGAAAATGGGGCGTATGGAAGAGGAAAGGGTGGTGGCAGGCGTCTCTTGGGGAAATTCTGTCGGCAAGAAGGTGAATCTAGGGAGGTGTATGGGCCTATGTGAACGGAGAGGCCATTTTCTTGAGGCTGTAGCGACCTGTGTGAGTTTCCGGTGAAAGGTGTGCGGATCGATATTTTTGTCTCGTTGTGGCCCTGTGTAGTGGGCGATGGTGTCACAGAAGCTGCTCTAGGGGCTGGTCTGGCGCATTTTAGGATGTTTGGGTTTGTGTGTGATTAGTACCGCAGGTTGCACCGTGTGTTTTGTACCACAAAAACTGAACACTGTTGTAAAAAAGGGCACTTTTGGGATTAAATCCCAAAACGCATTTTGCGGCATTGAATAAAAACAATGACTTAGCGTTTCTTATCCGGAATGAACTGCAGTGAAAAATGACTGGTTTTTGAGGCGATTTGCCCTGTGGATAGTTTTGTTCTGATCATGGAATATTGTCGAGCCTGAAAGCGTATGAAAATGGTCAGTCACCTGAACAACTTTAACAGCCTTTTAGGAGATTCGATCCCGCGTAGAGCATGTCTTGCCGATCAGAAATCGCAGACGGGATTGTTCACCCGAACTGTCGGTATCACCCGGGCCACCATGAGGATTGGACGTGCCCCGGTTTAGTTCCGGACCATAGGTTATCTGTTAAGCAGCGTTGCGATCATAATCCAGAGGGCTTTTCCATTGAAGTGCGGAGTGCAGCCTCTGCGGATTATAGAAATCATTGATGTCGGATGCTCCCGGAACCGAACATTGTCTTTCAGGGAATATCAGTCGGCCGCCCCATCCGTTGAGGTTTCCGGCACCACCACCGATAAGAATGGTCCGCGCACCGGCCTCAATAACAAATGCATTGATGTTCATGTGCGATGAAGGTGAAGTGTCTGCCGCGCCCAGAAGCGACAACGCCTCATCTTGATCAATCCCATCAAGAAGATCGAGCGAGGCGTCCAGAGAGCCGTCACTCAGAACCGTTACGGCGAACTCTCCGACACGGTAACGGCTGATTTCAGGTGCCGGAAACGTTCGTTCTGATGACATGAGCTTATCCCTGGCTTGCTCATCTGGTATCGGACAGACGATGGGTGTCTGCCCGATACCATCCGGCGCAATCTCAGCCGTAATTTATCTGATCACGCGACGCCGTTCAGTTTGCAAAGAATGGCATGCCGAGCCGCTTTGACCGTTTCAGGTGTGGTGCGGTTGTCGATAGCCTGCTGCTTTGTTGCGGCATCGCCGCCAACGACCATATCTTCGCTTTGCATGAGAGCGTCGACACCCTGCTGCGCCACGACATGCAAGTCATTTTTGGGCCCATGATCGATCTTGCTGGTGGCCATGCCGGCATTCTTGTGAAAACGCGTGTTTGTGGCACCCGGGAGCAGGGCTGTGACACTGACGCCCGTATCGCGAAGTTCTTCTCGCAGGGATTCTGAAAACATAAAACCGAACGCTTTAGAAGGACCATAGACAGTTTCGTAAGGTGTCGGTGTGGTTGCCGAGAGGGAGGACACAATCATGATCCGGCCGGCCTTGTTGGGCACCATGTGCTGCACTGCGCGCTTAGCCAGATGCACCGTCCCGGAGATATTGATGGAAATAACCCGGAAATCATCTTCGAGCTTGTTATCAACAAAGGCCCCGCCCAGACCGATGCCAACATTGAGAACGGCAATATCGACGTTTCGTCCAAGATCTTTCGTAAACTGCCAGAACCCTTCGACGCCGTCATAGGTCGCTGCATCCGCCTGAAATGCATAGACTGCTACACCGATCTTTTCGAGTTCTGTTTTGGCGTCGTGGATTTTATCACTGGCCCCTGAAATGGCGAGGTCATAACCCATGCCGCCGAGGATACGTGCAATCTCGAAACCAATACCCGAAGACGATCCGCTGATCATGGCAAGTTTGCTCATCTGTCCTCACTCTTCCCCAAGTTTCATAAAACGGGACGACACACTGCTGGTCATGCCTGTTGCCACTTGTTTGTGGAGTTAAGCGCGAAATGAGTGAAAATCTATGCCGTAGGCGGAGAGCTGAAATCAACGAAGTGATCATTTTTATTCACCTGTTACGTTCTGATCAGGTTTTTGCCCCTGTATCAGGCGAATAAGAGCCCGTAATGCTTCAGGAAGCTGTCGCCGGCTGGGATAATAAATAAAGAGTGGCGGGCCCATGGAGGCCCATTCGGGCAGGACCTTGACGAGTGACCCGTTTGCGATCTGCACTGCCGCCCGGCGTTCAAGGTTGTAACTGATCCCCCCATCGCGTTCGGCGATCTCGATAGATAGAACGGTTTCGTTGACGATCACTGACCAGTCCGTGTCCAAAAAGACTTTCTCTTCGCCGCGCTCCAGCTCCCAGTGGTAGATTTTTCCGCTTCCCATCCGGATCCCTATACAGCGATGCTGATGTAGGTCGGCCGGGCATCGAAGAGGGGGAGCTGATGCAAGATAGGCAGGCGATGCAACTGTCACCCATCGCAGATCGGGACAGAGCGGGACCGCGATCATGTCTTCTGGTATTGTGCCACCATAGCGAACACCTGCGTCAAAGCCCTGTTCGATGATGTCCACCACGGCATCCTCCACCGCGACTTCCAGACGGACGTCGGGATAAAGGGCGGCATAACGCGCCATGACCGGGGCCAGAACGAGCCGAGCGGCGTCAGTTGGTACGTTCAGACGTAACTGTCCAGCGGGTCGGTCCCGAAAACGATTGAGGGCTTCGAGCCCATTGGTGATTTCAGAGAGCCCGGACGTGACATGCGAGAGCAATTCCCGTCCAGCTGGTGTTAGCGTGACGCTGCGATTGGTCCGGTTGAAGAGACGGACACCCAGACGCTTTTCCAGTCCGCGGATAGCGTGGCTCAAGGCCGATGGAGAAAAATCCAGTTCTGCTGCAGTTTTGCGAAAGCCGCCTGTTTTGGCGATGGCGCAGAACAGGTTGAGATCTCCCAGATCTCCACGTGAAAGATGCATGATGCGTTTCGCTCGTTCGTTCATATCCGTTGAGTATAAACATACACCATGTGCCATTTGACTCAATTACAGGCCTTATGAGGTTGCGCTAGGATCCTTGGATCTATCGTCTTTCCTGGCCACCCAGACAGAAGGAGCAACGTGAATGTCAGAAAGAATGCGGAAAATTGTCGCAAAGGATCGTGTTGCAGTCATCACCGGTGCAGCAAAAGGCATTGGTGCTGCTCTTGCCCGGGAATTTGCGGCCCTGGGGATGCGCTTGGCACTTCTTGATCAGGACGGTGACGCGCTGGAGGCGCTGGCGTCCACGCTTCCCGTTGAAGTACTGACTGTCATGGGTGACGTGACCGATGACACAGTGCTTCTGCGCCTGCGTGATCAAACGCTGACCCGCTTTGGGGATGTCGGATTACTGGTTAATAATGTTGGTGTGCTGAGCAAAGCCGGTCCTTGGGATTCACCCGATGAATGGGACCGGACTCTCAACGTCAATTTTCGCGCCGTCCTCAGTGCACAACATTTATTCATGCCGCATATGATCGCCGCAAATCGTCCATCGGCCGTGGTGAATCTTGGCTCCAAGGAAGGGATCACTACACCGCCTGGTCACGCCTCCTATTCTGTCGCCAAGGCGGCAGTGAAGGTGCTCACCGAGCAGTTGGCCCATGAACTTCTGGTCTCCACAGGAGGAACAGTGTCGGCCCATCTTCTGGTGCCAGGTTATACATGGACCCCCATGAATTTCCACGGCAAGGACGGGCCTCATGACCGTAAACCGGAGGCAGCATGGACAACGGAACAGGTGGTAGATTATTTTCTGCAGCGGCTATTCAGTGAGGACTTCTACATCTTGTGTCCGGACAACGAAGTCACATCCGAAATGGATATGCGCCGCATCCAGTGGTCGGCCGACGACATGATTCACAACCGTCCCGCACTCTCACGCTGGAACCCGGCTTGGACGCAAAAATTTACGCAATGGATGAGGGAAGCGTGAGCTTTCGGATGATCAGTTCCAGGCATCGCGAACTCTGGTCGCCGTCTGCTTGGCTTTCCTGACGATCATCTCAACAATGAAGGCAGGATCTGGCAGTCGCATCATATATCGCTGAGTGACGAGACATTTCGGGGCAAGAAAAATGTATGACGTAAAACGCCGATATAGTGGTGGTTCTAAAGGAGGGACCAACTCATATTTTGGTCACCTGTCATGACTCTGCCAGCAGATGTCATTGGGAAATGTGATGTGAATACTGTCGCATCGTGTTCGACAATGTAATTCAAAGCCCATTTGCGTGATATGATGGCTGTCTGAGGGTCTGCATCAAAGACAGCACTCCACTCCGGAACACACACCTGAATAGGATGATGCATAACATCGCCCGTGAAGATGGCGTGCTCGACGCCTGACCTCAGCACAACAGATGCGTGATGTGGTGTATGCCCCGGTGTTGGATGAAAGGAAATTCCTTCGAGAACATCCGATCCGTCCACGTCAATCTGATCTGCAAGACCCGCCCCGACAATAGGATCAACGCTATCTGCGCGTGTCATGAAACTGGTTTTATTACGGACGCTATCATGGGCCGGATTGCTGAAAAAATCATATTCGGCTCTGGAAAAGACATATCGGGCATTCGGGAAGGTCGGTACCCAGATCCCATTTTGCAGGCGTGTATTCCAACCCACATGATCGACATGCAGATGGGTAAGAAGAACAAAATCGATGTCTTCTGGACAGACACCAGCGCGCATCAGATTTTCAAGCCACACGGTCTGCAAGTGATCGAAATACAGGGCAGCAGGACGGGCTTTGTTATTTCCAGCTCCCGTATCAATGAGAATTTTTCGACCGCGATCCTCAATAAGCCAGCTATGAACGCTCAAAAGGACTTTCGTTTCTGAACTATCCAGCGTTTCAGGCAGTCGGGGATAAATCTGAAGAGCCGTTGCTTCGTCCCAATCTGGAAGCAACTGTTCTGGAGAGAGTGCAGCCAGCATCAGATCCTGTATTTTTAGAATACGGGCATCCCCCACAGTATACCACTGAAGATCGTTCAGAAGCATAATGCTCCCTCTCGTTTTTATTTCTCAAAAAATACAGAACTGTCGCCATCAAGGGAAAATAGACTTCAATTGTTGCGGGAGAGCCCCTGTCGCATGATCTGAAAGGCAACCGAAAAGAGGATCCCATTCTTCAATGCGCAGATCGCAAATCAAACCTTCTGATGCAAAGGGATCAGCGGCAATCATCGCGTCGATCTCTTGCCGATTGGCGCCTTTCATAATCAGAAAGCCGGAGCGCAATGGGGTCCCTTTCAACGGACCGGACGCCAGCAGGCTGCCTTCCTGAATAAGGCGCCTGAGATACAACACGTGTGCTGCGACATGCTGTCCCCATCCCTCGCCGTCAGGGTGGTCCATGCGCACAAGATAAACAGGCATTTCGAAAGTCTCCACCAGAACTGGACTTGCCAATCACTAGAAGCCTTCAGCATATTCCTCTTTTTTCGCTGGATAAATTGTCGATACGAGACATCAGTCACAACTGAGGAGGATGAATGCTTGACCGGTTAACCAGCATGAAGATTTTTATCAAGGTCGTGGAATTGGGGTCCTTTGCTGCGGCCTCCCAGCATCTGACTTTGTCGCCGCAGATGGTCGCCAAGCATATAGAGGCTCTGGAGCATCACCTTGGTGCTCGCCTGTTGCATCGAACGACACGTCGGCAAAGTCTGACTGAAACAGGACGGCTCTATTGCGAGCAATGTCGGCTTGTTCTGCAGGCTGCTGAACGAGCTGACAGTCTGGCAGCCAATACGCTTGGCACACCGCGCGGCACATTATCTGTCAGCGTCCCAGTCACCTTCGGGCGAACGGTATTTCTATCATTTATTCACAGTTTTCAAAAAAGATACCCAGAAATTCAAGTGCATTTATCCCTGACAGACCAACTGGTTCACCCCACAATGGATGGTCATGAGGCTGTGATCCGAATTGGTGAACTGGAGACGGACCTTACAGCAGTCAGTCGTCCTTTGACGGCCTATCGTCGGGTCATCTGCGCGGCTCAAACCTATCTGGAAAAACACGGTTTTCCAGGGCAGCCCGAAGATCTGATGCGCCACGAGTGTCTCCTATATGAAAACTCCGGCGGCCCTGTAACCACGTGGCACCTTTCTCAGGGGAGCGTTACGCGACCTGTCACCGTGTCCGGGAAGATAATCAGTAATGATTCAAGTGTTCTGCATTCTGCAGCTCTTGGTGGCGATGGCATTCTGCTGGGATATGAGCAGGCTCTGCTTCCAGATATTAAAAGCAAACGGCTTGTCCGGCTTATGCCGAGGTGGGCAGTTCCGGACAGGCCCATGCACCTGCTCTATAACGCAGGTCCGGTCATGACACCAAAACTGCGGGTCTTTGTGACCGAACTTCAACAGGCTTTCCAGCCTTAAGCCTCTTTACGGCGTTCTCAGCAGATAACGAGAACTATTGGCGATTGTCCGCTTTCCAGATGGCCGAACAATTCTCTTACGACCGATATGAGGGCGGAAGCGGTTGGCCTGCTCAGCGAGAGTCAAGCAGAAAGGCGGGTTCGCCTACATCTCGGATATACAGCCTCCCATTCGATACACCCCAAAGCGGATATTCGGTGAATTGATGGCGTTTGCATTCACACGGCATCTGTGATTGTAACTCTCTGGCTGGCATGGTTCAGGCCCATGTTGCGGCAAAGCAGGTCGGGCTGCGACGGGTCGTTAGCTGCCGGCTCGATATGGCCGACTTTCCACCCGTGCTCGTTTATCCGACGGACCGAGCCACCTATGGCTGTCTCTGCCGTCGTCAGGTTGTGAGACGTCATTGGGATAATCGAGGATTTCGTCGACCGGCTTCATGATGTCACGATTGGCTGGTTTGACGTAATCAGGATTGCGAGACGCGGGATGCTTTTCAAGCCACGACATGATGCATTGGGCGGGAGTTATGCCGCCCAGAACACGCTGCGGGCGATGATTGCAAGCTAAACAGAAGCCTCTGAGCAGAATTTCCAGATCCTTATGGCTTGAGACACAGACCGGCAACACCTCTGCCGCGACACGGCAATTGAAGCGTTCGACCATTCCATTGGTCTGACGAGAGTAAGCTTTGGTCCGACGTCGGCCGATTCCCATGTCATGACAGGCTTTTTCGAAGGCATCCGCCGTAAAGCAGGAGCCACGATCGGTCAGAATATGGGTGATCCGGAAAGGAAAGGCGGTTTTGACAGCTTTGAAGAAATCGACGGAGTTATAGGCATTCTCCGCGTCATAGACGGCCAGATGGACCGAGCGTGAGCATCTATCAATGGCAACATAGAGAAAACGTTTCCGCCGTTCTCCATCTGCTGTCTGCAATTTAGGCAGATGTTTCACATCGATATGGACATCACCTGGATCGTAATCCCGGAACTTTCCCTGTCCACGCACAGTTCCGGCTTTTTGCGCAGGAGGTAACCTGTTAAGTCCAGCATCTTTCAGAATACCCCAAATAGTGTCCCGGTTGAGATGCGGCAGGAAATGCCGCACGACAAAGGTCAGATCATCCAGACCAAAAACGGTCGAACGCCTAAGCTGACAGACAATGGCGCGCTCTTCCTCCGAGGCTTTCCAAGCCAGTTTCCAGGGACAGCTGCCGCGGTCCTAGCAGGCGTCTGAACCACGCCTGCGCCACTTGCGGACAGTTTCATCACTGATCCCGTAGCGTCTGGCGAGTACTGATGTCGGTTCTGACGAACGCGCTATGTCAGCCCGGACGGCTGGTGTCGTGCGTGCCTGTGGATGGATCTGAAGCATCATTCGCTCTCTCTGCAGACGGAAGAAAACCATGGAGCGTAACACGGTATTGCCCACGCGACATCATCCCAATGACGTCTGACAACCTGACAGCTAAGGGTTCTTCGATCTCTCCAGGTAGATAGATCCAGTGACTCTTTTGCAGGATTGTACTCAAGGGTAGTATGAATATCTTCTGCGGGAAGAAAAGGAGATTTTACGAAATACCTTGGCTATAAAAAGCAAAGAGAAACATCTATTTTTTGTGTATTTTATAGAAATTTCCATGCCTTAAAGACTCTTCAATATATTCCAATGTCGTGCCAGCTGTTTCAGGAACATATTTCCAGATGAACAGGAATGCCACGACGTTAACACCCCCGAATAGCCAGAAGGTTCCTGTCGTACCTAATGCTTTAACCAGAGAAAGTGTAATTAGGGATACGACGGTATCGGAGAACCAGACTGTGGCACTTGCTAACCCCATTGCTTTGCTGCGTATAATGAGAGGGAACACTTCAGACGCAACAAGCCACACCGCAACGGACAGAGAGCCAAAATTAAAGAAAATATATCCCAACAAAGAAATTACCATCAGAGCCAGACGTGCACCGGAGAGTGGTGCGGAACTAACGAAAATGGCACCGAACACAAAGAGCGAGAGTGCAGCCAGCGGAAGCATGACTAGCATCATGCGGCGTCTTCCCACTCTATCAATAAGGACTATCCCCAGGGCGGTTGTGATAGTGGAGGCCACGCCAACAGAAACAGACGTCAGTAATGCTGCGGAATGTCCCAAGCCTGCCTGCGACAGAATGATAGGAGCATAATAGACAATCACGTTAGGGCCTGACAGTTGGGAAAAGGCGGCTATTCCTAAAGCGGCAATAAGTGCTGGCCTTACCCATTTCTGCTTCAGGATTTTCCAATCGCCTTCGTTGTGCTCTGCTGTTCTGACAACAAGTGCTTCATCAAGCTCATTGCGTACCACGTCCTTATGGCCACGGAGCCGATAAAGAACGGAGACGGCATGTTGCTCCTGCGCGTTATGCAACAACCAGCGCGGACTTTCGGGTAAGAAAAGCATGCCAAAGGCAAGGAGCAATGCCGGCAGGGCTCCAAGCATGAACATGGCCCGCCATGATTCAGCACTGCCTGCAAGTTCGTAACCGACAAAGAACGCCAGAAGCAGTCCTAAGGAGAATACAAGCTGGAACAGCGATACCAGCCCGCCCCGACGCGATGCAGGGGCCAATTCCGCCACATAGACTGGCACGATCTGCGTAGTAGCCCCAATAGCAATGCCTAGACCAAGCCGGGCGCAGATCAGCACGACCACATTGGGGGCCAGTCCACATCCGATTGATGCAGCGATGAAGACCACCGCTGCAGCCATAATGGCAGGACGCCTGCCCCAGCGGTCAGAAATCGGACTGCTGAACACTGCGCCGAAAATTGCACCGATGTTTAATGAAGCAGCAACCCATTCCTGCCCCATTGTGGAAAGAGAGAACGTCTGCGTCACAAAAATCAATGCGGACGCTATGATGCCGGTATCATAGCCAAAAAGAAGCCCACCAACCGCAGCGACAGCAGCAGCGATGGAGACATACCGACGCGCAGATTCTCGTTGATCCTCGTCATGGGCCTGAGCATGAAAGGCAGATATGGCACGCTTGTGCATTAAGGACGTGGATGTGTTGTGGGTGCCCGGCGCGGCGGTCATAACGGCGCCTCCATTTTCTTTGATCAGGTGCAGTGCCCGGACATCATTCCGCGTCAGATGTGTTGAATATGTCGCTCAACGTACGCTGCATAACGGTCGCATCAAGCGTCTTGCCCAGCCAGAGTTCCACCCCGATCACGCCCTGATTGACGAGCATTCCAAGTCCATCAAGCGGCGTGCAGCCCCGTTTTTTTGCTTCACGTAGGAAGCGCGTCATCGGCGGGTTGGGGATAACATCCGCGACTACCTGGCCTTTTTTAAAAGTCTCGACATCTACTGCCGCCATGGTGTCTGCGTTACCAAAGCCAACCGAGGTCGCATTGATCACGATGTCCGTATCAGCCGGTATGCGCGCTTCGCCTTCCCATAGGTGTGCAGTCGCATTGCATTTGGTGTTATCACGCACGAGATCAGCAATGATGTCCGCGTGCGCCTTTTTCATATTGACCACGGTTATATGGGCTGCGCCTGCCAGACCAAGCTCAACGGCAATTGCCCGCGCGGCTCCTCCGGCACCAAGAAGAAAAACCTTCTTGTCTGCAGGATCGATGACGGTCCTGAGCGAGGCAAGAAAGCCCTTACCATCGGTGTTGTCGCCTATCAGTTTGCCATTACGAATGCTGACGCAGTTGACGGCACCGATAATCCGGGCAGCTTCGGCCATGTCATCAAGATACTCGATAACAGCAACTTTGTGCGGCAAGGAGCAATTAAAGCCAGCCCATTCCATGGCCAGAGCGCCGCGTACTGCCTCGCCGAGGTGCGCAGGTTTCACGTCACAGTTGATATAACGCGCGTCCAGTCCTGCGTGCTGAAACCCGGCTTCGATCATCGCGACGGTAGGGTTGTCTGCGCATGGCGTCGAGAAAGAACCGGTGAGAATGCTACGGAAAGTGCGGTGCATCGTGTTGCATTCCTTTTTAGTGGCTATAGAGCTTGTATGCATAGCTATGCAATGAAGACCATTTTTGCCTGGGAGCGCAACCCCTAATCCCTTATTTGCCTGTGCGCGTGCTGCCGCGTTCGATCAACTGCGCGTTAATGGTGCGCGTTTGGGAATACGGATGATCGACCGTCTGAAGCGCCTCATTCAGCATATCCATAGCGACCATCACCATCTGATCCGTCCGTTGGTCAAAAGAGGTCAGATCATAGCCATGCCATGCTGCCTGGGGGATGTTGTCGTACCCCAAAACGATCACATCATCAGGGCAACGCAGATCTGCGCACTCACGGAGGGCATCCAGCACACCGCAGGCCATCATATCGTTACTGGAAAAAATACCATCGGGACGTAAGCCTCGCTGCAAGAGGCGGCGAATAGCATTATAGCCGCTCTGATAGGTATCATCGCCGCGAAGCCGGACCAGTTTTCCAAAACAGTCAGATTTATCTCTCAGGGTATCGCAAAATCCTTCTCCTCGTGCGCGGGAGGCAGCATTTTTTGCGGGGCCTGCCAGCCATACAGGATGTGTTGCGCCATGTTTGATAAAAATTTGTGCAGCGATCTGACCTGCCCCGTAGTTGTTGGATACGACTGTGGATATACACGGCCCCACAAAAGATGAGTTAAAACAGATCACGGGAGTATGAAGTTCGGAGAGTGCCTGAACGACAGATTGCGAACCCACGGCCAATGAGGTTACCACTGCATCAATTCTGTAGCTGGCTAATTGATCAAGCGCTGTATCCAAAGTCAGCGCGTCGTCAACCTGAACCAGCAGCACCTGCAGTCCTGCCTGGCGCAGGGCAGTCGCCAGCCGTTCAAGTGCGGAAGCATAAAACGGATTATCTAGCCCGCCGATAACAACACCAATCATATGAGATCGTCCGGAAAGCATGATACTTGGTATCCGGTTAGGGCGATATCCGAGCGTGGCAGCAGCAGCCAGCACTTTTTCTCTCGTCTTGCTGGAAATACTAGCATTTGAAGAAAAAGCACGGGAGACAGCCGACTGGGACACACCGGCCAACTTTGCAACATCTATCGACGTAACGGAGCGAATGATTCTAGTCTTCCTTGGTTCATGTGAAGTTGCCATAACGACTGATCGAAGGCGGTCACAGTTATCTACTATGGGTAAGTAACAGCTGCCAAGCTGTACTTTACGTGTTTCAGTTTAGGTTCGCGAGAAACGATTTTCTTGTCTTGTTATAACATAATTTGGAGTGATCGAAGAGCCGTTAATTGATTTGCCTTGTTGGTGATTTTGAACTTTTGGCGATTTGATTGACGGTTTCTGGAACTGATTTTCGCTCTGCGTTTTGAGCAGATCCGGGAAGATCACCCGCTGGATAGCTATGCGCTCGCGCTGATCCGTTCCAAGAAGAGGAAGCTGCGCATATTATAGACGATATTGGCCAGCCCGATCCTCATGGTGGCTCGCGCGATACCGACAGTT
This sequence comes from Acetobacter sp. P1H12_c, assembly GCF_018811975.1. Lineage (NCBI taxonomy): Bacteria > Pseudomonadati > Pseudomonadota > Alphaproteobacteria > Acetobacterales > Acetobacteraceae > Acetobacter > Acetobacter sp. P1H12_c. The sequence continues at coordinate 20,889 of NZ_JACRVR010000021.1, forward strand.
CGGACGAACAGCCCGGTCTGTGATTTCTGGTCAGCAAAGACATGCTCGACGCGGGATCGGATCACGGACTTTCCAGCATTCGATTTCTGGATATGTCATGGCATAGGCTTGAGATGCGGCTTCTTCCTGTGAACCTTTGAGACAAAGCCGTGCTTTTCCATGAAGCCTTCATTGGCTTTTGAGCGATACGCCGTGTCAGCCCAGACGTTTGAGGCCGTATTGATTTTATCCAACAGCCCCTCTCTCAATCGCGCGCCATCACTGGCGGCGGCGTGCGTCGTTTTCCATTTGCGGATGAACCGGAACTTCCGGTCGATGGAGATGTGCGACTTGTAGCCAAAGAACGGAATGGCGAGGTCCGTTGCAGGGATCGTTCCGTCATCCTGCCGTTTTGCTTGCGTGAATTTCAACGTCCAGCGCGCTTGACGGTCCTTATGCGCCAGCTTTGCCGGCTTGTCCTGCCAGTCCTGTGGAATCCGTCCCTCCCGAAGATCGGTTTTCTCAGCGTTCGTATTGCGCTGCTTTGGAGCAGCCACCAGTGTTGCGTCCAGGATCTGGCCTGACATCGCCAGATAACCGGCGTTCCTCAAAGCGGCGTCAAAGCGATTGAACAGACTTTCAATCGCACCCGCCTGTGTTAGACGCTCGCGAAACAGCCAGACCGTTTTGGCATCCGGCACCCGATCCGACAGGCCCAGTCCCAGGAAGCGCATGAAGGACAGACGGTCGTTGACCAGATACTCCGTCCGCTCATCAGATAAATGGTTCAGCGTCTGGATCACCAGGATCTTGAAGATCAGCACCGGATCAAAACGCGGTCGTCCGCCTTTGCTTTCCTCGGAATACGCCAGAGCCTTGTCCAGATCAGGGCGGAACACCTCAAAATCCACAGTCCGGGAAAACGCTTCGAGTTGATCGCCAAGCCCACTCAGTCGAGCAAGCCGCTCTTCAACATCAAAGAAACCGGGCTGCTTCGTTATCTACCCTTCCAATCAACGCAGAGGAAATGGAACCACAAAGAACGCCTCAAAACCAGCGGGTTTTTCGAACCATCCACCTCCGCCCGGCGCTTTGTAGCGGTGTCCAATTTGGACAGTGCCGGCGCGGAAACGGAGCTAAAAGTGGCAGTGTCCATATCGATGAGGTATCCTTGAAAGGACAGCATCGCGCATTTAAAGCTGGTGAACGTTGCGCATCATAGCAATTCCTATGTGAGAGGACGCAACGTGACTGGCGGACAGCTGAAGGATAGTTTTTTATTATTCCCAAAAGGAATATATGAAAAATAATTTATACTAAAATCTTATATATTTGGTATTCGAAACAGCGAATGATATCCCATGCCGCACGAAGCCTGCAACGATACTTCATAAATAAAACAGCAGCGTGTGAGACGGTATGCAAATTGACGTTTCCAATAAACGACAGAAGGTCCGCGAACTTCTTAGAAACGTCCAGAGAACGCAGTTTCTCATAAAAATCAAAATAGAAGAATACACAGACCATATTATAAATTCGCACTATAACACAAGTATCGTGAAGAATAAGATGTCAGAAATGATTTCTTCGTACATTGTGCTCCTTCAAATTCAGGACATTATTCTTACTGGCCTTTCAAAAACTCCTCCTGACGGGAAAGTGTTCTTATCCCCCGAGTTGGTCGGTGTTTTGCAGAACTATGGTCTGGTGGTGGGATAAGGAGAGTTCATTGGTAATGAACGCTTTTCAGTTGATCGCAGTTTCGCTCTCTTCTGTGATTTTTCTAACAGAATGCTCTGCGCGCCCGCATGCATCTGCAGATGAAACGGTAGCGTGTCATGAGTATCATGCAATGATGACAGCACCATTGCCGCCTGATGTTATGCGCAGGATGGAGGCGGACTGCATGAGGCTAAAAGAACAATGGAAAGCGGTACCTCCCTGAAGTCTCGACCAAAGGTATGCTCAGGTTTGGCCGGCGCTTCCGCCGCCCCCTCCGTCCATAAAGCATTCTATGTGGCAAGAAGAAGAAGAAGAAGGAGGCGCTCCCTTACTCAATTTGGACAACCGTATTACCGGCAGCCACGAGGTCCCATAAGAAGTTTCCCCCGACACCAGGCAAAGCTATCCTCTTCGGAGTTTAACGGGAGGTTATTTTGAGCAAAGCGGATCTGAGTAAATGGGTTGCCGAGAGCATTCAGATATCCGTGCGGCATGCCGATAACCCGTCATATTTCAGCGATATGGTGCACGAAAGGCCATGTCCCGACTGGTCAGTACAGGGAAAACCTAAACAGGACTGCTTAAGCTCAAGCTCTTGGGGCGTGCATCTGATTGGTCAATTGAAGCAGGGATTCTGAAATTTCCCGATCTTTTTACCGCAGGAGAAAGAGCAATGGCGCTGTTTCGCCTCGATAATACCGAGGACCCTCTCCTGTGATAACATAGACCTTTAAGGAAAAGGACTTAACTTAAGCGCTTTATTCTCGTTGCCATAGCAGCTCTTGCCCTCACAGGACGCGCTTATGTCCTAGCCCCCTCCACCTCCCGGCCGCCCACTGCCCGCCAGCACATCCCGCGTCCGGACAAAGGTGCCCTACTGGAACACCAGCACTGGATCAAACGGAGGACGACCGCCTTTGCTTCCGTCTGAATAGGCCAGTGCCTTGTTCAGCTCCGGACGGAACACCTCAAAAATCCACAACCCGGGAAAATGCTTCAAGTTGGTTACCGACCCCACTCCACCGGCAAGGCTCTTTTCAACATCAAAAAACCGGACTGCTTCTTTATACATCCCTCATCGTAAGATAAATGATGAAATCACAAACAGAGCCAGATAAACGGGGGGCTACCCCCTCCACCTCACAAAACTACCATCGTATATGGCTCTTGAGGACAAGCTTGTTTCAGGCACTACAGAAACCTATCCCACGCCAAAGCACGCAGCACTCTTGAAGACAGTCCACTTGCAAATAATATCGCTTTTTTTGAGAAGATTATCATTTCAAGGCATACATCAACATAACGGACTGCTCGAAGCCGCATATGGCTGATCAGTGACCAGATTACTTGTCTGTTTGCGCAATGGGACTATCATTGCTTCCGGCTTCAGAAGGTCCGCAAGCAGTTCGGCTGACATCGGCACACGCTCCTTCAGCACATCGGCCACCAGCCGGTTTTCGGCCAACGCCTGTTTGGCGATGGACGCACACAACTCATACCCAAGCACCGGCACAAAGGCGGTAATAATGCCGATGCTGTTCTGCACCTGCTCCAGACACCGCTCTTTGTTCGCACGAATACCACGCACGCATTTTTCGGCCAGAACTCGGAAGGAGTTGTTCATCGTCTGAATGGAATCCAAAATACAGTAACCCATGGCGGGTTCAAACGCATTCAGCTGGAGCTGACCGCCTTCCGCACAGAATGAGACGGTTGCATCATGCCCGATCACTATAAAGGCCACCTGATTGACCATTTCCGGAATAACCGGATTGATCTTACCCGGCATGATGGACGAGCCAGCCTGTGCAGCAGGCAGAACAATTTCCCCCAGCCCGGCACGCGGCCCGCTGGACAGCAGGCGCAGGTCGTTCGCAATTTTGGAGCTCTTGATAGCCAGTCGCTTCAAGACACTTGAGCAGGTCACAAACGCCCCGACATCCGACGTCGCTTCAATCAGGTTCTCAGCCTGCTTTAGTGGGAAACCACACAGCTCAGACAAATGGGCCGTTACCAGTGCTCCATAACGTGGGTCACAGTTAATCCCGGTGCCGATCGCAGTCCCACCCAGATTGATTTCAGAAAGCTGCGGTACCATACTTTCAACAGCGGCAATTTCCTTCCGCAGGGTGCCGGCATAAGCTTTAAACTCCTGCCCCAGCGTCATCGGAACAGCATCCTGCAACTGTGTGCGGCCTATTTTCAGGATATCCTTAAATTCTTCAGCTTTTTCCTCAAACGCATTCACCAGATTTTTTAGAGACGACAGGAAAGAGCGCAAAGCAAAACAGACGGAAATTTTAACAGCTGTCGGATACACGTCATTGGTGGACTGAGACATGTTCACATCGTCATTCGGATGCAGACTGTCATACTGCCCGGTCTGAAGGCCTGATGCCAGAAGCCCGACATTCGCCACCACTTCATTGGCGTTCATATTGGTTGAGGTTCCAGCACCACCTTGCAGAACATCGACCTTAAAATCTGTTAAATATACCGAGAGGTTCTGACTAATTTCCTGACAGGCCTTTTCAATCATCACAGCCTTTTCGGGCGATAGATAGCCCAGCTGGTGATTGGCCAAAGCCGCTGCCTGCTTGACCAGAACAAGGGCTTTGATGAGATCGGGAAATTTTCCTATCGGCGTTCCTGTTACCGGAAAATTGTCGACCGCACGCGCAGTATGCACACCCCACCTTGCATGATGGGGCAGGACATAGGCACCCAGACTATCCCGTTCAGTCCGCTGTATCTTGTCACTCTTCGGATCGACACTATTTTTGTAAGACATCAGGACCACTTTCCCGTCTGCGTTTTTTTCCAAAAAAAAATGCCGCAGACCTGTCACCATATTCTGGTTAACCGATCTGCGGCAGCGCGCTCATACCCTTAAATTTACAGTGTGTGCATGACGCACACTTATCCGGCATTAAAAATCCAGAGAGGTTTTGACGTAATACATACCACCGCTAAACCCATAAGGAGAGTAGGACGCATATTTAGCCAAACCCTGCTGCGTGTTGGCAATGGAGTGCGGCACACGTGTCGGGTGCTTGTTCCCAACGTTGTTGGCGCCCACACCCACAGTCCAGCGCGGAAGAATTTTATAATCAACTTCCAGATTGGTGATGAACCCCGGATTCTGCTGGAACGGCACAGCCCCTGCCCCGGTGGGAGCAGCCATATAGACAATGGACCCATAACGCAGTTCCTGCACGGAAGCAGACCACTTCCCACGTGTCCAGTTCATGCTGATCTGTTCACGGTTTTTCGGGGCGGAATGCAGAACCATCATCTTGGTGTATTCATTCACCAGATCAGACTTTGCAGACCGGATTTCGTTATCCGAGAAGTTAATCCCCATCGCAAACCGGAACTGACCAAGCTTTGCCGTATGCAGGGTGTAATCAGCGCTAAAGTCACCGCCAAATGTCTGCGTGTTATACAGGTTGGCATAATAGGAAAGTGATGTTGCACTTTCAAGATTTGCGCTTTTCAGAAGAGCCAGAAGCTCAGAATCATTCTGGTTGACCGAATAGGTCTTGGTGCTGCCCATTCTACCGTTAATGGCAATATAATACAGGTTCCCCGTTACGTGGAAATCATCAACCGGGGTCGCATCAAAACCAATGGAATAGCTGCGGGAATATTCACCTTTCATATTCCCTGCGCCAAGATATTTGGCAATGGCGCTGCTGGCCGGAATCTGGTCAACCGTATAACCGGGATACGGTGCTGAATAGAAATAAGACAGCGCACCCAGTGTTGGGGGACGATAGCCGGTATTAATATTGGCGCGAATCGCCCAGCGTTTGTTGAAGTTGTAGCGGGTTCCAACAGAGCCGGTTTCAACTGTAGCAATATTATTATAGCTTCCTACACGGCCACCCAGCGTCCATTCCCATTTCTTGGTGACATAGAAATCAAGATTGACGTTACCTTCATAAACATCACGGTTCTGGTAAGTCGCCGCCATTGGAACGTTACCCGGGTGGTCAGTTGCGCCCATACCGCTCCAGGAAGACGCTTCACCTTCAACCATCTGGAAGGTGTCGTGACGATATTCACCACCAAACCGCAGATTGATCGGCCGCGGCGCCCAGTCCGGACGGAATGAACGGGACCCACGCAGACCCGCCGTCAGCTGTGTGGCAATAGAGGCGCCATCATAGAAGGATGTTTGCGTACTGCCGGGAATAGAGACGTTTTCGGAATTCGTGGTGCTGTAATTCTGCTTATCACGCGCGTAGGTCACATAAGCATCCCACGCAAAACCGAACTTGCGCGCCTTGATGCCGTTATCCGTCTCAAAATCAAGCTGATCCATAGCAATATAGGGCTGGTTACCATCAGGATACAGATCGGGATTGATCCACTCATCCGAGCTGGTGTTAGCGCGGTAAGTTTCCGGCACGTTTGCGCGACGATGAGAAAAGGTGGACGTGCTATAGAAATTAAAGCCGCGCGCCATCGGCACAGACATATTTTCGCTAATGGTTTCCAGCGTAGATTTGGGAATACCTAAGCCGCGCTGAACATTACGATTGGCTGTTTCATTTCTGGAATCATCAAACAGTTTCCCATAAAAATCGCCACCGCGCGTAGTGGGGAGCTGATGGGAAACCTGTGCAGCAAGGTCAAGATAACCGCCATTACGACCCAGAGCCATGCCGTAATTAGCAGAGCCATCCAGAGCCTGACCATCCCCTTCATAATAGCCACTATTTTTAAAATTGATGCTACCACCATGCGTATCGTGCTTGAGCACAATATTCACGGCACCCGCAATGGCATCCTGCCCATACAGAGCAGACGCACCTTCTGTCACAACTTCAATATGATCAATGGCGGAAACCGGTATCAGAGAGATGTCAGCCGGTTCACTCCCCCAGTTGGTGCCAGAGTTTGAGTTAAAATTCGCACCAATATGACGGCGATGACCGTTAACCAGAATGAGCGTGTCATCCGGGGACTGACCACGTAGCTGCATGGTCTGCACAAAGGAGCTTGCACCACCACCGGGAAGAGCTGCCGTTGTAATAGCCGGATTTGCCTGTGCCAGAGCAGACAAAACGTTTGTCTGTCCAGTTTTCAAAAGTTCTGCGCCTGTCACGACAGTTACCTGCGTGGTACTGTGCTTAGGCGTTGTGGGAGAAAAGACGGAACTGCCAGAATGACCGCCCACTTCGATGGATTCTTCACCACCCTGCAATGGGGTCGGTTTTGAATGCTTACGTGCAGGGGCAGCTTTTACAGAAGCCGCTTTGGTCGCTTTTGTCTTTTTTACAAAAACTTTCTGAGGCTTTTCTGCTGGAGATGCGGCACTTGCTGCAAAACCACTTCCTGCCGGAACAAGAGCACCGAACGCCACACTCGCGACGAGTGACAATTCAAATTTCGATATTCTGGCCATCGCATCACCCTGACATCCGGTCGGATTAAGAAACTTATCTGGTTTTCTTATGATACGTTTCCGTTATGTTTTGGCGTCATATTGAATATTGATATATTGCTTCCAGAAGTAATTTTCTGGCGGGTTTATAAACATAAACCCCTTTCCTCGATACAAAAAAATCCCCCGCACAACCACAAACGGCCCTGCGGGGGATTCACATCCAGAAAAACTCAATGAAAATTATCTTGAAAAATTATTCCATAACAATCGGCTTACGCACGGTCATCAAGGAAATCAGGCCAGCAACAATCAGAGCAACCGCGCACAGATACCAGGCCATGTTAAAGTTCCCGGTCCAGGCAACGATGTAACCCGTCAGAATCGGAGCCGTCAGACCAAGGGCATTACTGAATGTTAGTGTGACACCGGTTACTGATCCGATTTTCTGGCCGTCCTGCAACATATCGGCCAGCATGGCGGTGTTCGCCCCGTTCGCCGCAATCAGGCAACAAAGAGAGAGAGACAACACAGCCAGAATTGGCATCTCTTCATGAAAGAACGGAAGAAAGCCAATCATCGCGCTCCCGATAATACAAAACGCGACAATAAACCGCCGATGGCTGGGGTCGGTATTCCTGCGGAAAACAAAATGCTCCGCGACCCGCCCCAGAAACACCGCGCCGACAGCCCCCAACACATAGCACCCCGCTGTGCCACTTCCGGAGCCCAGAACATTCAGATGCAGTTCATGAATCAGATAGAAGGGTACCCAGGACATTAGCAGAAAGTTCAGAAAATTCTGTGTGCACTGCACAACAAGAATGCCGCAAAATGTGGAAGAGCGGAACAGAGACAGCACTTCTGAAACGCGAATAGGGCGAACACGCGCCTGCGTGTCTGATTTTTCCGGATTTCTGTAAAGCAGCCACCATGCAAGCGCCCAGAGCAACCCAACAACACCGAGCGCCATAAATTCAAAACGCCAGCCCACTTTTGCAATCAGGTAAGCTCCGGCAATTGTGCCGCCGGCAAGCCCAATCTGCATGCCAGTCAGCAGGACCGTCATGACGGTGCCACGTTCCTGCGGTTTGGCCCAGTTGCGAACAATGGTTGCGCCTACACCAAATGTTGGCGCTTCTCCTACGCCAAGCAGCATACGCGTCAGAATAAACTGCGTCACATTACGGGTCAGGCCGCCCAGAATCATTGCGCAGGACCAGACGGAAACCGCCAGACTCCCCACAATGCGCGCACCAACACTATCCAGCAGAATGGTCGAGGGCAGATTCAGCACAAAATAAGACCAGAGAAAACTGGAGGAGACCCATCCCATCTGAACAGATGAAAGCGAAAATTCCTGGCCAAGATCAGGCAGAGAAATGGAAAGTGCCGCACGATCCCCATAACTGATGACATACATCAGAAAAATCATGCCAAAAAACACGTATCGTGATGAGTCTGCGTTCTTGTTCATCGCTTGATCACCCTTCAAACCTTCTGCCTTGAAAGGCACCCTGGCCTTACACAGCCCACCCGTCTTTTTTACGATAACGGAACATTACGATTACACCATACCTTCGGTGCTTTTTTACGGATTTTTTAAGATGCTCCGGAGGAAGATTCTGATTCTAAAATAGCTTTTTGCTTTGCTGGCCTTTCATGTCGCAGCATCCACAGACCAGAGCCGATAATCAATAACCCACCGACAAACATGGCCACACCGGGAACTTCTCCAAAACCCAGCCAGCCGATCAGCGCTGCCCATACCAGACCGCAATAGGCAAACGGTCCAATGGCGGAAACCTGCGCGGAGGCAAATGCTTCCGTCTGCAAAACCTGTGCGATACCGGCAAATGCGCCAACGGCAACAAGGCAGAGCAGGTCAGCCCGCGTTGGCATATGCCAGACAAACGGCAAGGCCGCTGCTGTCGCCGCTGTCATCAAAATAGCCTGCCACATAGCAATAGTTGTGCTTTTTTCCGTCGCGGAAAGCTGGCGGATCTGCATGGTTGTCAGAGCCCCCACAGCGCCTTGCGCCAGAGCAACCGCATACGCCCATGTCGGCACTGCGCCATGACTGCCGCCCAGAAGCCCCTTGCCGGTTGCCACAACAACAACCCCCGCAAACCCAACAGCCACCGCAACCCAACGCTGCACAGACGGGCGCTCATGCATGAGTGGAATCGACAGAAGAATAAGGAAAAGAGGCTGCGTGTAAGATAAAACCTGCTGCTCTGCCAACGGAAGATGTGTCACAGCAACAACCGTCATGATCATGCTGATCAACCCGACAACGGAACGGATGACATGACCGCCAAAATGGTTAGTCTTCAGAACAAGGCCACCGCGCAGCGCTATCACCACGACAAATGGCAGAGAAAACAGGTTTCTGAAAAAAACGATTTCAACAACGGAGAGTGTTGAACCGGTAATTTTCTGCAAGGCGTTGAGAAGAGCCGTAAAAAGTGTCGCCAGAGCCAGCAGATACGCACCACGCGCAAGATTATGTTGCATGGTCACTCTCGGTCTGTTTCTGCCCCGTTCTTCTCAAAACCTTTTATCCTTCAGCCGCCGCAATTTCACCACCCATCACTTTAATCTGCGTGGCGATAGCCTGTGCGAGCTTGTCGGAACCCGGTGTGTCGCTATGCACAAGGATAGAGCGGGAGTGAATGGGCAGAGACTTTCCATCAATAGTGGTCACGCTTCCAGTTTCAAGAAACTGCTTTACGCGCTCACTGGCTTTATCCAGATCGTGAATCACCGCTCCTTCCAGCCCACGCGGCACCAGCGCTCCATTCGCCTGATAGGCGCGATCCGCCAGAAAAAGAGAACGGACCCGCAACCCGGCTTTTCTGGCCGCCAGATCAATCGGCTGCCCTTCCATGGCCAGCATCACCAGATCAGGATCAATCTGCGCAATCACGCGGGCAAGACGATCAGCCAGATCCTGATCCGCATTGGCCATTGTACCAAACGCCGCATGATAGCTGACGTGACCCACCCGTACACCATGACGCGCGGCAATCCCTTTAAGCGCGCCAATCTGGTAGGCCAGCATCGCTTCCATTTCTTCGGCGCTGACAACCATGGTCCGGCGGCCAAAACCCATTCGGTCAGGCAGACCGGGATGCGCGCCAATGCTCACACCATGCTCTTTGGCCGCCCGCACAACGCGGTCCATAATCAGATGGTCACCTGCATGAAAGCCACAGGCAATATTGGCCGATGAAATTACACGCATCAGCGCGGCATCATCCGCAATCGTCCAGCGGCCAAAGCCCTCGCCAATATCGGCATTCAAATCAATCTTCATGATTTTTTACCGGCCTGACCGGCCTCCCTGCGCATAAAAGATTTTCTGTAAAGTGCCGCATTATCCTGAAGGGCCTGCAAATAGGCATCTTCATTCCACATAGCCTGCAAACCCTCTGCGTGGTCACAGCACCGTAGTTGCACAAAGCTGCCAATACGCGCCTGTGCCAGCCGCCATAAATCCGCTTCGATGACCGTAGCAATGCGCGGATAACCGCCCGCCGTGTTGGCATCTGCCATCTGCACAATCGGCTCACCAGCGGGGGGAACCTGAATAATACCGGGAATAACACCGTATGAACGCAACTCAACAGGGTGCGTCAGCTTCAAAGCCCCCCCTTTCAGACGGTAGCCCAGCCGGTTGCTTTGCGCTGTAATCTGCCAGGAGGCAGACCAGAAATGAGTACGCGCTTCTTCCGTGAACAGACAATAGTCTGTTGCGGGAATTGCCCGCAGGGTCACGGTCTTTTCTTTTTCTTCTGCCTTGGCTGCGGGCAATGCGCGCAAAGGAGGGACAGCCCCGAAGCCATCCGGCACACAACCACCAACACCAGCAAGCTGATCGTCTACCTGCAACGGTCGCCCGAGATATCCGCCAAAGCCCCCACGCAACTGCGTGCTGCGGGAGCCGAGCACAACCGGCACGTCAATCCCGCCACACACACACACATACATCCGCGCCCCGACAGAAGGACGGTCGAGCGTCAACGCATCACCTGCCTGCGCCGTGGCAACCGACCATGGCTGGATGACCCGTTCCCCAAGTGTAATCGTGCCTTCCCCGCCCGTCACGACAAAGCTGACAGCCCTGTCGAACCGAACCTTGAAAGGAAAGGTCTGCACTTCAATACAGGCAGCATCCGGCGCATTGCCCAGTAAACTATTCCCGTAACGCAGCGCCAGAGGGTCCATCACGCCAGATGTGCTTACCCCCAGATGCCGATATCCAAAGCGGCCCGCATCCTGCACGCTATTCAGAACGCCAGTTTCAAGAACTGTAATCACACTTCGATACTTTCGGCATAAAAGCGAATCTGGTCACCCACCTCAAACAACGCTGGCGGCTCGCGGTCTGGGTCAAACATCACAAGGTCGCTAAAACCAATGGAGTTCCAGCCATTCGGGCCGGTCAGCGCAGAAATCCCGGCTTGCGGCCCACCAATCGTGACTGTACCAGCCAGCATTTTTAAGGAGGGAACGGATTTTCGAGGCGTTTCCAGCCGAGGGTCAAGACCGTGCAGATAGCCAAACCCCGGCACGCTCCCAAGCGCACACACTGTATAAAGAGGGGCCTGATGCAGCATGATAACTTCCCGAGGCAACAGGCCGCAATGCTCAGCAACACGCGGCAGGTCAGACCCAAGCTCGCCGCCATAGCGCACGGCTACTTCAAAAAGTCGGCCTTTGATGTGCTTCTCCGGCAGAGTCTCCCATGCATTACGCAACCAGTGCGCTACTGCCTCCGGATTTTCGGGCGGGATAGAGAAAATCAGCATCAGGTTGGTCACACCCGGCATGACTTCCGCAATATCCGGGCGCTCGGAACAGGCATCCATCAATGCCCAGATCCGCCGCTGGCAGGCCAGCGTAAACGCCCCGGGGGCTTCAAACAGCATGGCCCGCGTACCAATCATGCTGATGGTGGGTTCATTCGCTGAACCACCAGACGGATCTGTCTTCAGCGCGCTCATGGTTTCAGTCATGCGCGGAGGAACAATACTGTAAGATGGCAGCCACCAAATAACATCCTGTGCGGTGTTCTATATTGCGTCCGTAACGATACGGTCAGACAGCGAAACCCCGCCAACATTATCTGCCTGTGATGATATACAATAATCTTATGACCACGATACCACGCGGAGACATTGGATAATCTTATGACGCAAGACTGAACTGATCTTGGTCAATGGAATATTCCGTCTCTAAAGTGAAATGACTTATTGAAGTCTGGCCTGCGCCGCAGGGCAGTTCCGGTTCATAGATATCAGGATATTTCATATCATGACGACACAGCCTTACAGCACAGCACTTGTTACCGGCGCCTCCTCTGGCATTGGTGCCGCGACCGTCCGTCGCCTGCGGGAACTGGGGCTGGAAGTGCATGCCGTTGCCCGTGACAAGGAACGCCTGGACAAGCTGGCCGCAGAAACCGGCTGCATTGTGCACGCTGCCAGCGTGGCCGATCTGGACGCCATAGGCGCAATCTTCAAAGAACATGAGATTGATATTCTCATCAACAATGCCGGCCAGTCCCGCACGGGCAACATCACCAACACGACGGAAGAAGATATTGACGGGCTGGTGGACATCAACCTGCGTGCCGTCCTGCAACTGACCCGTCTGGCTCTGCCGGGTATGATTGCGCGTGACCGCGGCCATATCGTTAACATCACCTCCATTGCTGGCCATTATGCGTTTGCGGGCGGCAACACGGTGTATCACGCAACCAAGGCGGGCGTGCATTCTCTCTCTCAGCAGCTGCGGTGTGACCTGTTCGGCAAGAACATCCGCGTGACGGAAGTCTCTCCGGCCCGTGTGCAGACGGAAGTCTTTGGCCGTCTGATTGGCAATATGGAAGAAGCTCAGCGCCGCTTCTTTGATGAATACGACTCCCTTCTTCCGGAAGACCTTGCAAATTCCATTGCCTTTGCCATTTCTGCACCGCAGCGCATGAATGTCAGCTTCATGGAAGTGCTGCCCACCATGCAGGTTGTCGGTGGCCTGAACTTTGCAAAGAAAACGGCTAAATCCTGACAGCCATGGACACTCAAGCTCTCAAAGCGCTGATAGACCTGTTTGGCCGTGCTCCGCTCCGTGAGCTTGAGATTTCGGAAGGCGGCCAGACTCTTAAAATCACGCGCTCTGAGCAGGGTGCCGCACACGCTGCCCCTGCTCCCACCCGCCCTTTGGCACCCGCTGCGCCAGCAGAACCCTCTGCTGGCCCGCCTACATCCGCTCCAGCCCCTACGCCCCCGGCTCAGGCAGAGCGTGTGGTCACCGCCCCCATGTATGGCAGCCTCCATCTGTCTCCCTCCCCGGATGCACCGCCTTTTGTAGTAGTGGGAGACACTGTGAGCGTCGGACAGCAGATAGGTCTGATAGAAGCCATGAAAGTTTTCACCCCGGTCAAAACCGAAGTTTCTGGCCGTGTTGAGGCCATTCTGGTGACTGACGGCAGTGAGGTTGAGGCCGATCAGCCTCTGATGCGTCTATCATGAACGCGCCCCACTCTTTCGGGCGTGTCCTGATTGCCAACCGGGGTGAGATCGCCCTGCGCATTCAACGCGCCTGCCGCCAGCTTGGGCTGGAAACAGTTGCCGTCTATTCCGAAGCCGATGCCCAGAGCCGCCACGTTCTGGAAGCCGATGTTGCTCTATGCATTGGACCGGCATCCGCAGCCCACAGCTATCTGGATGCCGATGCCATTATTCTGGCCGCCAAGGTCACGGGGGCGACGGCAATTCATCCCGGATATGGCTTTTTGTCGGAAAATGCAGATTTTGCGGAAGCCGTTGAAAAAGCCGGCATAACCTTTATCGGCCCGACACCTGAGTCTATCCGCCTGATGGGCGACAAGATTACCGCCAAGCAGACCATGCAGGCGTCCGGCGTCCCCTGTGTTCCCGGTTCAGATGGCCCCTTACCTGAGAACGAGCAGGCTATTCTGGATCTGGCCAATGCGGTTGGCTTCCCGGTTATTGTCAAAGCCTCTGGCGGTGGGGGTGGTCGCGGGATGCGGGTTGTGTGGTCAGCCGATGAACTGATCAAGGCTGTCACCCTGACCCGCAAGGAAGCACAACAGGCCTTCGGAAATTCCACACTGTATCTGGAACGCTTTATGCAAAAGCCCAGACATATTGAAATACAGGTGCTATGCGACACACATGGCAAGGCTCTCTGGCTGGGAGCACGTGACTGCTCTTTACAGCGTCGTCACCAGAAAGTGCTGGAAGAAGCGCCACCACCCGGCATTCCGCACGAACTGATTGCAGAAATCGGAGTCAGTTGTGCGCAAGCCTGCCGCAATATTGGCTATCGCGGGGCGGGCACGTTTGAATTCCTATATGAGGACGGTATTTTCGCTTTTATTGAAATGAACACGCGCGTGCAGGTTGAGCACCCTATTACGGAAGAAACAACCGGCGTTGATATTGTGTGTGCACAGATTGAGATTGCTCAAGGCAAACATCTGGACATCGAGCAAAGCGCCATTCATACCATGGGCCATGCCATTGAATGCAGGATCAATGCAGAAGATCCTTTCTCATTCGCACCGTCTCCAGGCCGTGTAAGCCGTTGGGATGTTCCCGGGGGGGCTGGTATTCGCCTGGATACGCATATTGTGGCCGGAAGCGTTGTGCAGCCATATTATGACTCGCTCATTGCCAAAGTCATTGCACGAGGCGCCACACGGAGCGAAGCCATCCAGCGGCTCAAAATTGCTCTTGCTGAAATGCAGGTTGAGACAATCTCAACCAATATTCCGCTCCATCAGGCGCTTTTGTGCGACCCTGCTTTTGAGAAAGGTGGAGTTGATATCCACCATCTGGAACACTGGCTGGAAAAAAGGGAACACTCCTGATGAACACGCCATTATCAATTCCAGCTTTTGACAACCTTCCGAATTCAGAAGAAGTGATCCAGATCAGCCAATGGCTGAGCGAAGCTGGTCTCAGCAGCCTTGAACTGTCCAATGTGCTGGGAGCACGCCTTCGCATCACTGTGAGAGAGAGCGATGCCCCTACTCCCGACGCGATAAGCCATACGGTAACCACACACGGGCCGCCTGAGGCTGCTGTCTCTACCTCTACAGACATTTCTGTTACAGCCCCATATTTTGGGAATTTGTTACGAAAAAATCTACTTACAAAGGAAGAATTTGCACCGCCAGGCAGTTCTGTCTGTGCGGGAGAGGTGGTCTCCATGCTGCAAATCGGAGAACTGACTGTCCCTATTACAGCGCCACAAAATGGAACCGTGGTACATTTCATGGCTGAGGAAGGCGATCTGATCAGCTATGGACAAACCATTCTGACCCTTCATCCTCTTTGATAACAAAAAACTTCTGTCTGAAAATCAGTTAAAAGAAACCCTACCCTCTTTTCAAAGCGGGGTTTTCTCTATCCGGCACGTCCCTTTGGATGTGCCGGATATCTTTTTTGCTTATTTCAAACCTGCGACAAACTTTGCAATCCGGTCACATCCTTCGCGGAGCGTCTCGACATCGGTCGCATAGGAAACGCGAAAAAACGGACTCATACCGTACGCTATACCCTGCACCGTTGCCACCTGCTGCTCCTCCAAAAGGCCCATGACAAAATCTGTATCTGTTGCAATGGTTTTTCCAGTAGCAGAAACCTTATGCATGCATGCACTTATATTCGCATAAACATAAAACGCGCCTTGAGGCTTATGGCACTGAATTCCCGGAATGGCGTTCAGCAGACCGACCACCAGGTCCCGACGGGTTTGATATTCCCGCGCGCGATCTTTCAGGAAATCCTGTGGGCCCTCCAAGGCGGCAACGGCAGCCGCCTGCGCCAGAGTGTTGATGCCGCTGGTTGACTGTCCCTGCATGTTGTTCATGGCGGCGATCAGCTTTTTGGAACCACCACAATACCCAACGCGCCAGCCTGTCATGGCGTAAGCTTTAGAGACACCATTAACTGTAAGAACACGTTCTTTCAGACGGGGCTCCACCTGAGCAATCGTACAAAACTCAAACCCGTCATAGACCAGATGTTCATAAATATCGTCTGTCATGACCCAGACGTTGGGATATTTAAGCAGGACAGCCGCAATTGCTTCCATATCCTCGCGCGGACAACATGTGCCTGATGGATTGTTCGGGAAATTCAGGATGACCCATTTTGTTCGCTCTGTAATGGCCGCTTCCAGATCATCCGCCGCAAGCCTGAAGCCGTTTTCTGCTTTGCAAGGAACCTGAACAACGCTGGCCCCGGCCAAACGCGCCTGATCCGCGTAGCTGATCCAGTATGGGGTGAGCAGTACAACCTCATCGCCCGTATTGCAGGTCGCCATGATGGCATCAAAAATGATCTGCTTTCCGCCATTGGCAATCAGGATTTCATCCAGCGCATAATCCAGATTATTTTCACGCAGAAATTTATTACGGACTGCCTTTTTGAGCGCCGGTTTACCAGCCTGAGGTGGATATTTTGTATCACCCGCCCCTGCTGCCGCCACAGCAGCTTCCACCACATGCGGAGGTGTCGGAAAATCCGGCTCACCCGAGGAAAGACTGATAACCTTAATACCTGCGGCCTTCAACGCCGAGGCTTTATCCGTCATTGCAGCAGAGGCTGATATGGAAATTCCGTTAAGTCGATCCGCTAAACCAGGCATCACACATTCACTCCGAGAACTTCTTTGATGCATGCGCACCCTAGAAGACAGAAAATTATCAATATGAAATGAATTTATGCCTAATGACCGTGCAGGAGATAGCATTGAAAAGCATCTACCCCCATACAAGAATTCTATGACAAGAAATAACACGTATATCTTCGCAATTTAGTCATCCAAAATCGAATAAAGCAATATCATAAAAAATATTGGTTTATATTTTGAGATTAATATTCATATCTAAGAAATAAAACCGATTAAACTTGATGTATATACAAATATATATTTAATAGGAAATTTTTCGAATTTATTGACCATTTACAAAAATTACATTAAAATCCAATAAAGTACGGCGCATGGAGAGGGCAAAATGGATATTCGTCGGTTACAAGCGTTCGTAAAAATTATTGATATTGGAAGTATTTCTCGTGCTGCCGATATTCTGAATATTGCACAGCCAGCTCTCAGCCAGCAGTTGGCATCGCTAGAAACCGCGTTCAAGCAGAAACTGCTGATCCGCAGCAAAATGGGTGTCACCCCAACGACCGCTGGTCTGGAATTGTATCGCCACTCACAAACCATTATCAAACAGCTTGACCGCGCCATGACTGAGATCAGTAACGGTGCAGGACCATTGGTAGGCAAGGTTTCGGTTGGGCTTTCGCCTTACTCTTCGGGTTCCACGCTGTCTCTGGCACTCCTCAAGGAAGTGCGTGAGAAATTGCCGGGCATCACGCTCCACCTGACTGAAAGTTTTGACGATATTTATAGTGAAATGGTCATGACAGGCCGATTGGATATGGCGGTCATTCATGGGGCTGGACCTATTAAAGGGGTACATTTCACTCCTCTCATGAAAGAAGATTTCTTTCTGGTTGCCCCGGAAAGCTCTTCTTTTACAGAGAGCCTCTCTTCTCCGGTCAGGCTCTCTGATTTGACGGAAGCTCCCTTACTCCTTCCCCCAGGCTACAACTTTGTCCGCAAGCGAATTAACATGGCTTTTGCACGCAAACAGATTACGCCGAATATTGTTGCTGAAGTTGAAGCACTGCTGACGCTTCAGGATGCTGTTGCCGCAGGCATTGGCTGTACAATCCTACCCTGGTCTGTCGCCAGCAAGATTATCGTTCCAGGCAAATCCCGTGTGTATGAACTATGTAGCCCCGTGATTCAGGAGGATGTGTCCCTCTGTGTACCGGAAAGCATTCCAGAGACGGAAGCTGGTCTAGCCGTACGCGAAATTCTCATTGATCTGGCAAAAAACATGGTTACGTCACAAAACTGGCCTGGTACTAAAATCACGAAAACATAACATCAGCTCAAAAACCAATTCCAATACTTTTTCGGCTCAGAACCTATTTTGTTACACAAATAGCATGTTCGAAAAACCGCTTATTTTTGGCTATGTATTTATAATGCCATTCCTCCTGTGATAATTAGGCTCAGGATTCATTCTTTAAGATAGAAGATGAGGCTTGCTGCGATATGGATAGCGGACATAAAAATGTGAGCGCAGCGATCGTATCTGGTTGCAACACGTCGCCAGTATTTCAGCTTTACAAACATGTTTTCGATCAGAGGGTGCTTCTTATACAGATGGAAGGTTCGAAAAACCCCTTGGCTCTGAAATGTCCTATGTGATTCCATTTTTTCGGCGTTGATTGGGGAACGGGTTATGAAGCAGCCTGATTTCTTTGATGTCGAAGAGCGGCTTGCCCGGCTGAGCGTGCTTGGTGATCAGCTCGAAGCGTTTTTCCAGAGCGTGGTTTTTGAAGTGTTTCGCCCTGATACGGAGAAGGCTCTGGCCTATTCAGATTGGAGCAAGGGCGGGCGACCACCTTTTGATGCGGTAATGATGCTCAAGATCCTAGTGATCCAGACGCTAAACAATTTATCTGATCAACGACCGTCTGTCGTTCATGCGCCTTCTGGGATTGAGGCTGTCGAACCGCGTGCCAGATGCCAAAACAATTTTGTTGTCTCGCGAGCGTCTGACACAGGCGGGTGCCATTGAAAGACTGTTCAATCGTTTTGATGCAACTTTGAGGAACGCCGGTTATCTGCCGATATCCGGCCAGATTTTGGATGCAACACTCGTGGAGGCTCCAAAGCAGCGCAATACCAACGCTGAGAAAGCGGATCTCCGGGTAGGACGTATTTCTGAAGACTGGCAGTACAAGCCCGCAAAGCTGTCCTTAAAGATCGTCGTGCGCGATGGCCTCTTAAGGTCACGAAAGCAAAGCAGCAGGATGATGGAACCATGCCGTCAAGCGATCTCGTCATCCCGTTCTTTGACTAGGGTGTGTTGTCAGTTAATTCCAATGATGGCGGAGACGAATTGCACGGCTGCGAGGAAAGTTGACTTCAGCTTGTCATATCGTGTTGCAATACCTCTGAACTGTTTAAGTCTGACGAAGAAGCGTTCGATGATGTTTCGTTTTTATAAAGCGAAAAGAGGATTTTCCGTGGATTGCGTCGGTTTTTCTTTGACGGAATAACCGGTGTGATCCCCCGCTCTTCAAGCTTTTCGATGAGGGGATCGGCATCATAAGCCTTGTCGGCGATGAAGACCTCGGGATCGACTTCATCGAGCAATGGCTCTGCTTCTGTGATGTCGGCCCTTTGTCCGGGCGTCAGGGAAAGAGCCGCAGCCTTTCCCGCGGCATCGACAATGGCATGGATTTTCGTGGTCAGTCCGCCACGGGAACGCCCGGTGGCCTGATCCATACCCCTTTTTTACGGGCGCCCGCGCTATGCTGGTGAGCACGGACAATGGTGCTGTCGATCATCATGTATTCGTTGTCATGGTCAGCAGCCAGATGCCGGAAAATCCGCTCGATCACGCCACCTTCGCACCAGCGACGCAGCCGCCGGTGCACGTTCTTCCAGTCCCCGAACCGGGCAGGCCGATCACGCCAGGGAATGCCTGCACGGTAACGATACAGCACGGCTTCGATAAACAGACGGTTATCCGCAGCCGTCCCACCGACATGACCTTCGCGACCCGGGAGAAGATCTTTTATCCGCTCCCACTGACCATCGCTCAGAGCATACCGTCGCATTCACACTGTCCCCGTTCCAGAAACAGGAAGAAAACATCACAGATCAAACGGGAGTACAAACTTCATAATCCCCCCGTTTAACTGACGACACGCTCTAACGGCGGCCGAGGGGATGATCAAGGTCTGCCCTATGAAGCCTGGGTGCAGAAACAGCTGAACCCGCCGCAGGATCCGAAAGGCGTTTTCTGGCTTCAGAACGAAAAATCAAACTGGCGCACCTTCGACCATTGGGACCGAGATAACGGTATCGCAACAAGTAACAAGACGATTGACCTGCAACTAAAGTGGTATCAAGATAATCCCACGGTGGTGACCGCACGCGTTATGGCAAGTGCTTATAAAATGGCTGGATATAATTTTGATCAATCGAAAATTGGCTTAAACACTTTCGTTTCTTTTACTCAAGAGGATATAAACAGTTATACGCTCAATATTGGCGTGCCCTATATCACTGACCCAGACAAAATGAGCCCCACTCTTCAGAAAGAGTGGGAAGCCCTCTGCAGGGCCTATCACAGAGTCAAGGTCAAAATTCCACAAAGAACGGGAAAGACTATTGCAATCCAGATTGATACGGTGAGCTGATAATGGCTGTCATACGTAGCAAAAGTTGCAGCATCACGCGCACGGATAAATGGATTTCCATAGAGGCCGAGGAAGTCTGGTATGGAATTTATTTCTCCCGGAAAGGTCATGTCATTCATGCACCAAGGGACGTCACTCCCGAGTGGATCGGTCTCAATGTTCGCCTGGCTCTTCAAACCAGTGAGAGTTTTACGCCCATCGATGGAAGCTCTGTTGACCGAGAGGCTCGGATTGCCATGGAAGATGCCTCCAACGAACGCCGTCTTGCGTTCTGGGATGACATTACAGCATCGTATAGCTACAAAAATCGTGATGTGGCCTGGAAAAAGTTTGACCTCGTAGCCGCATCATGGCGGTTTGATTCGACGAATGATATCGAATTGTTAAGCACAAAAAGCTCTCGTGGTGGAGGGCACTCGGCATGGCCCAGAAACCGAAATGAGGGGCGCGTTTTTTCTGTCTCGATAGATGCTCCGGACAGGCACATCGGTGAGACCGTCCTGAAAGCTTTTGCCCAATGCGAAGGACCGGGCAAATCCACAGAGCCCCTGTTCCCGTGATGCCTACGGCAGAAAACTTATATAGTTGCTCGTTTAGCAACTGCAAGACCACTTACTGCGGGCAACTCCCACCGGACACTGCCGCACTCCAGACCGCAAGCACGGCCCTCTATAATCTCTCCTATGCCTGGACCCTCACTATACAGAACCAGACAGCCGATCAACTCGCCGCAGAAGCAGCAGCCTATACGCCATCCGTGTCTGTGTCTTTTCAAGACCAGATAAACAACATCGCATCATCTACAAACCAGGCTATCGGGCTCGAAGCCAATCTTCTGGTTAATACCTATCTTGAAATGTCGTCTGATCCTGCCGATGCCAAAGCACAACTTGTAGCGGGAGGTGAAAATGCCTTTGCCGCCAGTATTGATGAAGGCTCTGTTCTGACTGAACTGAAAAAGATCGAGAACGAAAACAATGATGACTGTGATCCAGTAAAATTCCGTAACAATACAACGATCGTAAAGAATATTAGTAATAACGATATCAAAACAGCCAACCAGACTTTCGGGAGCGTGGACGGTACGCCTTGGAATCAGAGCTACAAAGATCAGGGTATTCAGTGGAAATCAAAAAACAGCGGTACAACCGCCAATCAGCAGGGATTACCCTACGAAGCTTGGGTGCAGAACCAACTTAACCCCTCCCAGGATCCGAGCAGTGTGATCTGGCTTCAAAACAAAAAATCAAATTGGAGAGCTTTTGATCATTGGGATAAAAATAACAGTATCGCTACAAGTGATAAAACAATAAATCTGTCAGCAAACAGTTACCGTGATAACCCTTCCGCTGTAGCAGCTCGTGTAGAAGCTAGCGTCGATAAAATGCTTGGGTATAAAGGGGACCAAACAAAGGATGGGACCGTAAGTTTCGATCGAGCAGATATCAGTTCCTTCGCACTAAACGTTGGAGTACCATACATCACTGATCCAACAACAATGGATGATCAAACCAGGGCTGAATGGAAAGCTTTGTGCAGAGCTTATCATGATGCCCAAACCGAAATGGCTACAGAAAACGAAATTTTCACCTTCAATATTAATCCTGTGATATAATGAAAAAAGCAAAATTTACACGGGCCAGACGCTATCCTCCACGGACCCCATACAAATCATGTAATGTTGATTGTACTGACAAGTATATAACCGTTGTTTCTGAAGAAAATTGGGGAGGAAAGTATTTTTCGCGTCATGGATTAGTCGTCCATTCTTTAAGAAATGTTACACCTAAATGGCTTGGAGAAAATGTTCGTAAAGCCCTTGAATCTAGTGAATATTATGCGCCTCCTGCTGGCATTCCAATTGACCAACAGCAGCGTATAGCTATGGAAGAAAAATCAACTGAACGACGGCTAACATTCTGGGACGAGATCGCCAGAATTTATGGTTATAAATCAAGGGAACTAGCTTGGAAGAAAAAAGATCATGTTTTTATTTCTTGGTTTTATAAATCAGAGCCTGATATTGAAATTCTATCTTCAAAAAGTTCTGTCACCGGCAATCATTCCGCTTGGCCGCTCGATATAAACGAGGATCGTGTCTTTCTCATTCCTTTTACCGCATCAGACGAAGAGATTGGTGAGATGGTCCTGAAAGCTTTAGCCAAATGCGAAGGACCGGGCAAATCCACGGAGCCCCTGTTCCCGTGAACGCCTGCTACAAAAAATTTACCGTTCCAATCAATCGATTTAAGTGGGTAGCCGCAGCTAATAGAAGAACTAGGCTGCACCTGTAGGAAGACGCATGGCTGCACACTGCTCCCCCATTTCCTGACAACGCCCAGTACGCCATATATACATCATATCATCACGAGGGATCAGACGAATCCCTCTCTTGACTGCCCCACGGGTTTTCCCGAAGAGTGAACCCGCAGTCACCATACGAAGGATGATTTGGTCTGAAATTATCGTTGTGTTTCAATGGGTTTTCTGATTGGTTGCGACCAAAGAAAGCGGGTTCGAGTCCCGCAGTTCGCACCACTAACCTGTTGAAATATAACAGTAAAATGAGAATTTGGCGGGTCTGCGGGATTCTCCCGTTTGTCTTCCCATAATGGGAATTCGTCATGCTTCGCCTCATCGGCTCACACTACCATTTCCGCCGTGCCATCCCCCAGGACCTCAAAGCCCTTCTGGGCCGGTCTGAAATCTCCCTCTCTCTGCGCACCGATAAAAAGTTGATCGCCCGCGAAAGAGCTGCTGATCTGTATGCGCGCACAGGTGACTTCTTTCATAAGGCCCGGACTTTGGACGAACAGGCTTCCCCTACCCTTCTACAGGAGCTTTTGACGCTCCAGACCCAGATGATCCGGGATCAGGAAACAACCCTCTCACTGGCAGAAGAGTGCCACGCACTGGAGCAGAAGGCTGAGCAAGCCCGCCATGCGATGGGGATGCTGGCACAGGTTCAAAAAGAAAGCGCCTTTCTCCAACAACGCAAGGATCACTTGGCTGCCATACAGACGCGACTGGAATCTCTCAGCCAGCGCCTCAAAACAGGCTCAGCCGTAAGTGCCAAAGAAAAAGAAATGCTGCGGGGAGAGGCAAACAGGCTGGCGGCGATGATTGTCGACATTCGCAGCAATCAGACACTAGCCCAGCAGGCCGGAAACATTCCGGCATCGTCTCTCGCCTCTCTTGAGGACGTGGGCGCAGAAGAAAAGCCTGTCCCTGTTAAACCGTCCTCTCCTCGCCTTTCGGTGATGGCCGAAAAATTCATCTATTCAGACACCACCAAAAGCCCCGACACGCTCAAGGCCACTCGTAAAACGATTGATCTGTTCATTGAGGCCTTCGGCGATAAGCCTATTCGGCAGATCACCGGCACCATAGCCGGTGAGTTTTTTGACCTTCTGTCATCCCTGCCCGCCACGCACGGGAAAGGAAAAACTGTTCTCCCCTTACGCATGGTGATTGCTCAGGCCAAAGAACAGGGACAGGAAACCGTCAGCGGCAAGACAGTCAAGAACCACTTCTCGCGCATGTCCTCTCTCTGGAGCCATCTTGTTCAGCGTGATCTTGTAGACAAGAACCCTTGGGCAGGCTGGGACTTTAATGTCACCAAGAAGATTGTCCGACGGGGATGGACCGACAGAGAATTGGCTTTACTTGCCAGTACACAGTATTCAAGTGCTGCGGTTTCCCATCGCACATGGGCTGGCATCATTACTATCGGCATGTTTACAGGCATGCGCTTGGGTGAAATCTGTAACCTCAGACGTCAGGACATTGAAGTCATCGACGGAGTGCCTTGCTTCCATGTCAGACCTCACATTGAAGACGGCTGGTCACCAAAGACGGCAGCCGGCACTCGCATCATTCCCATCCACTCGCACCTTCTCGACATAGAAGGGTTCGACCTGCTCCAGAATACAGGAGAACTTTACCTGTTCCCTGACCTCACGGTTTCATCGGCAGGTGAACGCGGAGACAATTTTGCGCGGGCTTTCTCGAAGCATAAAAAGCGCATTGGCATCCCGGAAGATGTGACGTTCCATTCATTCCGCCATACTGTTTCCACCAAGCTCAGAAATCAGGAAGCCCACATCAGAGAATTGTGGATCGACACTGTTTTAGGGCATGAAGCGTCTCATAAATCACAGGGAACGATGAACTACACGAGCGGGATTGAAGTCGCCAATTTGAAACAAGTCATTGAAGCCCTGAGCTATCCGCCCGAGTGCATTATGCCCATTTAACCGGCGCAAGGTGACAGTCTTGTTTGCATAAAAACAAAAACAGGAAATCGCGTGTTCTAATAGGTTATCTTTAAGAGGAGCCAGCAGTGTCAGACGGCTACCCAAAGGGTAGCGTCAGACAGCTGGCAAGGGGGAATACTTCCCCCGTTGACCCCCTTTAAGGAGAACTTTGTTATGCCGATTGCCCGAACTTCCCGCCTTTCTGTCAGAGCCAGTCCTTCTGAACTGGACCGCTGGAATAGCGTTGCCCGCCACCTCGGCCATGCCACCACCGCCCACTGGATCAGGGCTCTCCTGATGACCTCAGAACTGGCTGGTGACGATGGTCAGCAGGTCGGCGCAGAACTTTACAGTCTGCGTCATGCCCTCTCACGCATTGGCAACAATCTGAATCAACTGGCCCACTCTGCTCATTGTGGTGACCACATCCACTGCGGGGAAACACTCACCAAACTTGAGGACAGGCTGCATCAGATTGACGGGCTTCTGGCACAGTCACGAAGCCGCCCACCCCGGCGCAGGTGCGCCTGGTCTGCCAGGACGCTTCATTGAAAGCCGTCCGGGTCATGAGCCATGATTATTCAGGAGAGCCGGATCAGAACAAAAAGCGGAGCCAATGCCATTGCCCGACATGTTCTCCATGGCCCAAAAAATGAAGCCGTAAGGGTCATGGCCGGGTCAGACTGGTGGCTTCATGATGCCATGCGGGAAGCAAAACGGGAAAACCTGACCTATGGTCTGCGTCATATCGCCTTTAATCCTGCTGAACCGATGACAGATGACCAACTGGCAGAATTTGCCGGAAGAATCTGTCACGAGTTCTATGCAGACCCTGAGCACATAACGCTGGTCATCCATCAAAAGGATGGCAGCACTCATGGTCATCTCCTCCTGCCTGAATGGCAGCAAGACCATATTTTAGACAGTCGTTTTAGCTGGATACGGCTGGAGAAGCTGGCAAGGCTGGAAGAAATCAGGCTGGGTCATGCCCTTGTCGCGGGACGCCATGACCGCTCGATTGCCAAAGCTTTACGTCAGAAAGGCAAAGTCCATGAAGCAGAATTGATCGCAGCCCTTGCTCCAGCACAGCCAGCAGACAAACCCCGTGCCACCTATACCTCGCAGGCCCACCGCACAGCGGAAAGACAGGGACTTGACCTGCCCAAACTCAAACAGCTTGTTGCCTCTCTCTGGAACCAATCTGACGGATTAAAGTCTTTCCGTGCAACACTGACAGAACATGGTCTGACCATGCGCGAAGGGGATCGAAAGGAGACCCGACCGGGTGCTCATATCATCGAAACCAGCGATGGTGTTCTGGTTGGTAGCTTTACCCGGCTGACAAAAGTGCGCATGGCGGAATTCCGGAAGCTTCTGGCAAAAGAACAATCAGCAGAACACGAAAAGCCGAAACTGGATATCAGAAGCACCCGTGTCCCTGTACGCATGACAGCTGAAAATGACCAGACCGAGATACTATCAGCCCCTGCCTCCCCACCTGCCAGAAAAAGGGAACCGAAACGCATTCACCTACCACACGGGAATAAAGCGATTGACGCACTCAGGCGCAGGCAAATGGAGGATGTGGACAGGCCAGCCGCCATGCCACATACCCCGCCGAAACCATTGTATCCGCTGATTATCAGCGCCGAAGAAGCCCGTCTCCGCCGCCGGATCAGGCTGGCGATTCAGGACCAGCAGGCTATCCTTGACCAGAGAGCACCAGAAGCGGACTGGGCCCCTCTAAAGAGGGAAGAAATGCTCGCGAAATGGCGAAAAGCCCTCACCCCCTACCAGAAGCAACTGCGCAGCAGCTTTGCGCGTTACCATCGTGCCAAAAAAGAGTGGAAACAAGCTGACGAAAGCCGCTGGCACCGCATAACCGGACGAGCCGGGAAACTGGAAAAAGTCTGCCAGCAGCTTTTGCTCGAATTCCTCGAAATCCTACGGTTTGTTGTACAGGCGTTGCTGCATATTGTCGGGTTGCGCTCAACACCGCCAGAACCTGTCCGGTCTATCCTGACAGAACAGGATAGACCTGTCCTTGAAGAATTCAGGAAACAGTATGATGCCGAATTTTCCGCCATGGCTGATCCGGAAAAACTTGAACCATGGCTCCAGCATCGTTTTGACAGATTGGTGCAGGCACGAGCAGACCGTATCAGACAATGGGACAAGGCCCACCAACCTGAAAAAGAGCGGGCAAGGCAGGAAATCGCCCGCCTGCGCTCAAAACTGTCTGTTCCAGCAGGCTTGAGGAACACCATGGGCATTGCCCAACCCAAACCGGCCATGGGACCATCACCATAAAATCCCGGTTGGCCATCAGCACACGATGCCAGACAGACCTCTATCCCGCCATTGCCTCTCGACCAGATGGCCAGTTTCCGTCAAACTGGATTATCTGATTTTTCTGAGAAACAAGGCTTTCTTTCATGCCCCGTGGTCGCCCTCGCAAGAACCCTGATGCTGCCCCTGCTCCCAAGAAAACCACCAAGGCAAGCAAAGTCAAGGCTGCGAGTGCAACACTAGGCTTTGAACAGCAGATGTTTCTGGCGGCTGACAAGCTGCGCAAGAACCTTGAACCCTCAGATTACAAGCATGTGGCCCTTGGCCTGATCTTCCTGCGCTACATCTCCACCGCCTTTGAAGCCCGTCATGCTGAACTGATGCTGGATGATCCGGCAGCAGCGGAAGACCCGGACGAATATCTGGCTGAAAACATCTTCTGGGTGCCCGAGACCGCCCGCTGGTCTCACCTGAGAGACAACGCCCGGTCCTCCGGCATCGGAAAACTCATTGATGAAGCCATGCTGGCCATCGAAAAAGCCAATCCGGAGCAGCTCAAGGGCGTTCTGCCCAAGGATTACGGACGGCCTGCCCTTGATAGTGTGATGCTGGGGGAACTGATCGACCTGATCTCCGACATCGGCATGGGCAATACGGACGACAAGGCGCGGGACGTGCTGGGCCGGGTGTATGAATACTTCCTTGGCGGCTTTGCCGGAGCCGAAGGCAAGCGCGGTGGCGAGTTCTACACCCCTTCCAGCGTGGTGCGCACGCTGGTCTCCATGCTCGAACCCTATAAGGGCCGGGTGTATGACCCATGCTGTGGCTCTGGTGGCATGTTCGTGCAGTCCGAACGCTTTGTGGAAACCCATGGTGGCAAGCTGGGTGACATTGCCATTTACGGGCAGGAGAGCAACCACACCACATGGCGTCTGGCCCGCATGAACCTTGCGGTGCGCGGCATCGGCGCGGATATCCGCTGGAACAACGAAGGCAGCTTTCTGCGTGACGAGCTGAAAGACCTGCGCTTTGACTATATTCTGGCCAACCCGCCCTTTAACGTGTCGGACTGGTGGAATGCATCCCTGGAGGAAGACCCGCGCTGGCAGTATGGCAAACCGCCTGCGGGCAATGCCAACTATGCGTGGCTCCAGCATATCCTGTGGCATCTGGCCCCCGACGGCACCGCTGGCGTGGTGCTGGCCAATGGCTCCATGTCCTCCAACCAGAACAGCGAAGGCGAAATCCGCCGCCGGATGGTGGAAGCCGATGTGGTGGACTGCATGGTGGCCCTGCCCGGTCAGCTTTTCTATTCCACCCAGATTCCGGCCTGCCTGTGGTTCCTCACCCGTACCAAGAAGCAAAAAGGCTGGCGAGACCGGCGCGGAGAGATCCTGTTTATTGACGCCCGCAAGCTGGGCAAGCTTGTTGACCGCACCCGCCGGGAACTGACGGACGAGGACGTGGCCCGCATTGCCGACACCTACCACGCATGGCGCGGAGAAAAGAACGCGGGTACCTATGAGGATAGTCCGGGCTTCTGCAAATCTGCCACACTGGATGAAGTGGAACAGCACGGCTTTGTACTGACACCGGGCCGCTACGTTGGGGCAGAGGAAGCCGAAGAAGACAGCGTGCCATTTACCGAACGCTTCGCAGCCCTTGAAAAGACCCTGAAAGAACAGTTTGCGCAGGGTGACGCACTGAACGCGAAAATTACCGCCTCCCTCAAGCTGATCGTGCAGAAGGAAAGCGCGTGATGCTGTATCTTACCCCACTGGAACGCGCTCTCGACCGACTGAAGGAAGGCTGGACACGCCACCTTGCCCAGCCCAACGACGAGCAGTTGCGGGACGGCCTGATCCAGCGTTTCGAGTTTACCTATGAACTCAGCCACAAGACCCTGAAGCGCTTTCTGGAAGCCAATTCTGCCTCCCCCGAGGACTATGACCGCATGGGCTTTCCGGACATGATCCGCTCCGCCAATGAGGCTGGATTGCTCAAAAGCGCATGGCCCCAGTGGAGCGTGTTCCGCAAAATGCGCAACCTAACCAGCCATACTTATAACGAGGCCACAGCCAAACAAGTTGTGACCATCATTCCAGATTTTATCGCAGAAGCCGAGTTTCTGCTGGCCACGCTGAAAGAGCGCACAGCGTGACAGGGCAGATCGACATAACACCCGAAGAGCGGGCCATTGTGCTGCGGATACTCAACGAGATTGTGCCTGACCGTGAAGTCCGGGCTTTTGGCTCGCGCGTGACAGGCAAGGCCAAACCATTTTCTGATCTTGATCTAGCGATTATGGGTGGTGAACCTTTGCCTTTGGAGACGCGGGCAAGACTAGAGGAAGCTTTCTCTGAATCTTATCTACCGTGGAAAGTTGATGTGCTAGACTGGGCATTAATAGATTTATATTTTAAAGATATAATCAAAGAAAATATTGTTATCAAAAAAGAATTTAACCATGAAATCTGACTTTTCAAAAAAAACGGTTCACATCCCGCGCGAAACCAAAGAATGGAACGAAATTCAAGAATGGGCTTTGCTATCTTCTATTTGTGACGGAATTTTTGATTGTCCCCATTCAACTCCCAAGATAACCTCAATAGGACCATTAGTTGTCCGTTCTCAAGATATAAGAACTGGTATATTTAAGAAACATCTGGCAGCTCATGTTTCTGATGAAACTTATCTCCTCCGCATTGCACGAGCTACTCCACAATATGGAGACTTATTTTATAGTAGAGAAGGCACATATTTTGGCATAGCGGCAGAAGTTCCTCAAAATACCAAGGTGTGCCTTGGGCAAAGAATGGTTCTAATTAGACCTCAAAAAAATCATAACCATATTTTCATTAAATACTGGCTAAACTCACCAATCATGGTGAATTACGTTGCAAGTTTTCGTGACGGAACTGTTGCCGAACGCTTAAACATGCCCACCATACGCGCTCTTCCGATACCTGTTTTCTCAAGACACAAACAAGATAGCATAGCCTCTATTCTCGGCTCTCTCGACGACAAAATAGACCTCAACCGCCGGACAAACGAAACGCTGGAAGCCATGGCGCGGGCGATGTTTCGGAACTGGTTTGTCGATTTTGGCCCGACACGGGCAAAAATGGCCGGAGAAGCCCCTTACCTCGCACCAGAACTGTGGGAACTCTTTCCCGATAGGCTGGATGATGAGGGGAAGCCCGAGGAGTGGGAAACGTCAACATTTGACCATTGCATAACCATTCTTACAGGAGGAACACCCAAAACTTCTGTTCCATCATATTGGAATGGAAATATACCTTGGTTCTCGGTGGTCGATGCCCCTACGGAGAGCGATGTTTATGTTCTGGATACAACAAAAAAAATTACACAAGACGGACTTAATAATAGCGCAGCATCCATCTTACCTGAAAACACAGTTATCATCTCTGCCCGTGGCACAGTGGGGAAATTAGCCTTAACATCAGGCGACATGACTATGAACCAATCATGTTATGGCATTCGTGGCTCTAATGGTTACGGGCAATATTTCATACTGCAAGCATTAAAAAATATTCTTAATGAGCTGAAAAACAACACGCATGGGTCTGTTTTTGACACTATTACACGGGAGACCTTCTCTACAATTTCAACAACACTTCCCTCATTGAGGCTTGCTCAACATTACGAGAACATGGTTTCAAAATATTTCAAACGTATTTTAGTGAATTGTGAGGAATCCCGTACCCTCTCCGGACTCCGGGACCTCCTACTCCCCAAACTCATGTCCGGCGAAATTAGCATCCGAGATGCCGAAAAGATGGTGGAAGACGTGACATGAGCTTTCTGTCCGAAAACGAGATCGAAGACTGGGCCTGCGATATTCTGCGCGAATGTGGCTACACCATTGTCTGGGGGCCAGATATTGCTCCCGGTGGTAAAAAGCCCGAACGCGCCTCGTTATCGGACGTCATTCTGGAAAAACGCCTGCGAGCAGCCATAGACAGGCTAAACCCACACCTTCGCCAAGCCTCACGCGATGAAGCCCAGCTGGCCCTGATCCGCGAAGACACACCCGACCATGTAGACGAAAACCGCCGCTTGCATGATGACGTGCCCCCTTTTTTGTATCCACTTAAAAGGAGAGTTCCCGTTTTTATGGCTTGGGGTTGATGGAATGACAAGGGTCTCGGGGGCATGCCCCCGAGACCCTTGTCTGGCGATCTGATCCGGTGTCCTGCCATCCAGCTGGGAATGGGGACGCACCGTATTGTAGTCTTCCCGCCAGTCAGCCAGAACCTGTCGGGCATGGCTGAGAGACGTGAACAGCGTCTCGTTGAGGCATTCATCCCTCAACC
>NZ_JACRVR010000022.1:0-50555 GCF_018811975.1 Acetobacter sp. P1H12_c
TGGATCAGGCCACCGGGCGGTCCCGTGGCGGACTGACCACGAAAATCCATGCCATTGTCGATGCCGCGGGAAAGGCTGCGGCTCTTTCCCTGACGCCCGGACAAAGGGCCGACATCACAGAAGCAGAGCCATTGCTCGATGAAGTCGATCCCGAGGTCTTCATCGCCGACAAGGCTTATGATGCCGATCCCCTCATCGAAAAGCTTGAAGAGCGGGGGATCACACCGGTTATTCCGTCAAAGAAAAACCGACGCACTCCACGGAAAATCCTCTTTCCGCTTTATAAAAAACGAAACATCATCGAACGCTTCTTCGCCAGACTTAAACAGTTCAGAGGTATTGCAACACGATATGACAAGCTGAAGTCAACTTTCCTCGCAGCCGTGCAATTCGTCTCCGCCATCATTGGAATTAACTGACGACACACCCTAGTGTTGCGAGGTGACTTCAGCCGACAGGGTTCGCGCAGAGCACATGGTTTTTCCCGTCATAATCAGTTAACAAAACGGCGGGGTTCGCTCCCCGTGCGGGAGCGTGGATAGAAGGCGAAGAAAGCCTGTATCAAGCCCGGCCCGCAGGCCGTCGCTCCCCGTGCGGGAGCGTGGATAGAAGGCGTATGAACTGCAAGAGCATGGGGAAACGCTGGCCGTCGCTCCCCGTGCGGGAGCGTGGATAGAAACGCAAACCAATCGCGTCTTGCCAAAGCCACGCCCCGCCGTCGCTCCCCGTGCGGGAGCGTGGATAGAAACTAATGCCGATGCGCATTTAAGGGGAGAGAAAGTTGTCGCTCCCCGTGCGGGAGCGTGGATAGAAACCCTGCGGATACCGCTGCGTTTATCGCTGCCTGCCTGTCGCTCCCCGTGCGGGAGCGTGGATAGAAACCACCCACGCGGGCGGTGCATAGGGCTGCGCTTGGGGTCGCTCCCCGTGCGGGAGCGTGGATAGAAACTAAAAGGTGGCCCGATTTACGGGCCGTGAAGTTAGTCGCTCCCCGTGCGGGAGCGTGGATAGAAACACGTGAAACAACCATACTAGATAGGCCGGTCAAGTCGCTCCCCGTGCGGGAGCGTGGATAGAAACCTATCAGGTGCTGGAAGATGGCCGGAGGGTGGCCGTCGCTCCCCGTGCGGGAGCGTGGATAGAAACATCGACCGGGGGAAGCTCGATGGACCCATATCCGGTCGCTCCCCATGCGGAAGCGTGGATAAAAACCCTTATGACATAATTACAAATGATGAGACTGGTGAACTCACTTCCCATGTGCAAGCACGGATAGAACTGTACCTCCGCTCGCGCGGTATGCTGAAATAAGGGATTTTTAGATTTCTTTACTCACACCCTGCTTCAACACCCTAGCCGTCGTTTCCACCAAGGCACGGCCACGGGCTTCGTCACGGGCCGGAGCGGGGAAGCGGGGTGCGAGGCGGAACTGGTAGCGCATGGGGAGCGGCGGGCGGCGCAGGAAAGGCCACCCCTGAGAAAGATAAGGGGAACTGGTTTCAATCAGAATGGGCTGCACGGCAGAGCGGGTGCGTTGAGCAATGGCCGCAAAGCCCGGCTGGAGTGGCCCGGTCTCTTCATCCGCTCTGGAGCGTGTTCCTTCGGGAAACAGAAGGACCTGACAGCCTTCTTTTAATCTGTCTGTCGCAGGGCCAATCAGTTTGAGTAAGCTGTCATGCCGGATATAGCCTGCAGTGCGGAGCGTGGTGCCCAGTGTCGGGCGCTCCCAGATGGAGGCTTTTGTCACGCAGACCATGCGCGGGAGAGCCGCAGCCAGAATCAGACTATCCAGACGGGAGGGATGGTTGGCGACCAGCACCAGCCCGGTTTCGTCCCGCAGAGAAGTAAGGTCACGCAGGTCACAGTCCAGAATGCCCATCCTGTGGAGAAAGCGCACTGAAAAACCGGCCACGCAATGGAGCCAGTGGCGGGCCAGACGCCGTCGTTTCTCTCCCTCAGGGAAAAGGCCTCGCAGCAGGTAGCTTCCTGCGTCCAGCGCCAGAAAAATGACGGCAATCCCCAGCAGGGCGACGTAAAAACGCACACAGGCACTTAAAGCGGAAAGGCGGAACATGCGGGCTCGGGCTTTATTCGTCAGAGGGATCGCCCTCAGGATAAGGGCTTTTCTGCATACTAACCCGCTTATCCTTCTGCCAGCGGAAAATGACAGGCGACAAAATGGCCCGGCCCGATTGCGCGCAGGGCAGGCTCTTCCACCCGGCAGCGCTCCTGCATAGCCGGGCAGCGTGTATGGAAGCGGCACCCTGCGGGCCGCGCCACGGGGCTTGGAATATCGCCCCCCAGCGGTGCGGCACGCGCAGCGCCGACCACAGGGCGCGGCACCGCAGCAGTCAGCGCGGCGGAATACGGATGCGCCGGGTGGTGCAGCACGGCATCTGTTTCGCCCAGTTCAACCACCGCCCCCAGATACATGACGGCCACGCGCGTGGAAATTTGCCGCACTACGGCCAGATCATGCGCAACAAACACATAAGTCAGCCCCAGCCGGGCCTGAAGATCGGCAAACAGATTGACAATCTGGGCCTGCACGGAAACATCCAGCGCCGAGACAGGTTCATCCGCCACAACCAGCCGGGGGGAGAGGGCCAGCGCGCGGGCTATGTTGATCCGCTGCCGCTGCCCGCCGGAAAATTCGTGCGCGTAGCGGTCCAGTGCCCCTACCGGCAGGCTGACCAGTTCCATCAGCTCATGCAGGCGCGCCTTAATGGTTGCGCGGGAGCGTTTGCGTCCGTCGGGGCCGGGATGCACCCGGAGCGGTTCGGCCAGCAGATCCCCGATACGGCGGCGTGGGTTGAGGGAGGCATAAGAATCCTGAAACACCATCTGCATTTGCTGGCGTAACGGGCGCAGGGCGAGCTCCTTCAGGGCCGTAATATCCTGCCCGTCAAACAGAATCTGGCCGGAGGACACATCTGTCAGGCGCAGCAGGCACCGCCCAAGGGTGGATTTGCCACAGCCGGATTCTCCAACCAGTCCCAGCACTTCTCCGGGCGTGACGGAGAGCGAGATACCATCAACAGCTTTCAGGGTTTGTCCGCGCGGCAGATGATAGATCTTGCGGACGTCCCTTACCTCCAGCAGCGGTCTGGCACTGGCACTGGCACTGGCACTGGCACTGGCACTGGCACTGGCACTGGCACTGGCACTGGCACGCGGCAACGTCGCAGCGGGTGAGGTGGTGGCATGCGGAAGGCGGGTCATTGCAGCCCCTCTCCGGTTGAGAAAGGTGCCGGAGGCGTCATTGTCCGGGCTGAGGGTGGAGCGGCTGGGTTTACAGAAAATGCGTTCCCCACGCGCGGAGGTAGAGGTGTGCCCTCTGCGGGCAACACACAGGCAGCAAACTGCCCGGGCTGGTCGCTTCTCCCATGCATCTGATGCGGGCTACCTGCTGTTCCTGTTGGCACCAGCGGCGGCGGGGTGTTCAGGCAGGTGTCATGCACAAAAGCGCAGCGTGGCCCAAAGGCGCAGCCAGCAGGGCGTTCCAGCGGGGCCGGAGGCGCTCCGGCAATGGCAGGCAGGCGATGCGGGCGCGGGCCGTCCAGTGGTGGGATGGAGGCCAGCAGCGCTGCGGTATAAGGGTGGCCGGGGTGGGCGAACAGGGCTTCCGTCGGACCACTCTCCGCCACGCGGCCAGAATAAAGCACCAGTGTCTTGTCACAGGTTTCCGCCACTACGCCCATATCATGCGTAATCAGCAGCACGGAGGACCCATAGGTGCTGCGTAGGGAGCGGATCAGGTCCAGAATCTGCGCCTGCACCGTGACGTCCAGCGCGGTGGTGGGTTCATCCGCAATCAGAAGAGACGGATTGCAGGACAGCGCCATAGCAATCATGGCGCGCTGCCGCAGGCCGCCGGAAAGCTGGTGCGGGTAGCGGTCTGCCGTGCGGGCGGGGTCGGGCACACCCATATCTGCCAGCAGTTCCACCGTGCGGGCGCGGGCCTGCCTGCGGGAGAGACGCTCATGCGCGCGGATCTGTTCATCAATCTGCCAGCCGATTGTATAAACCGGCGTAAACGCCGTCATCGGGTCCTGAAAGATCATGGCAATCTCGCGTCCGCGCAGGCGGCGGAGGGCCTTTTGCGGCAACCCTACCAGATCCTGCCCCCGGAACAGGGCAGAGCCGGTAACCTGCACGCCGGGGCTGTCAATCAGCCCCATCAGCGCCATGGCGGTGACAGATTTGCCAGAACCGGACTCTCCAACCAGCCCGAGAATATCCCGCTCACCCAGCGTAAAAGAGACGTTTTCCACAATCGGGATCATGCGCCCGCGGGAGGGAAAGCTGACACACAGGTCGCGCACTTCCAGTAGAGGGGTGGGGATTGGAAGGGGTGCTTTAACGGGCATCACGCACCCTCGGGTCCAGAAACAGATAGAGGATATCCACCACCGCATTCGCCAGCACAACAAACACGGCGGAATACATCACAGTGGCCATAATCAGCGGCAGATCCAGATTGGTGAGCGCCTGATACGTCAGCCGCCCGACGCCGGGCAGGCCGAACACCACCTCTGTCAGCAAAGCGCCGCCGCCCACAAGCTGTGCGAAATCCAGCCCGAAGAGCGAGACAAAGGTAATCATGGAGGTGCGCAACCCGTGCCGCAGCAGGACACGGGTGGGGGATAGTCCCTTGGCCCGCGCCGTGCGCATGAAGTCTTCGCCGGACAGGGCGACCAGATCGGCCCGCAGCACCCGGCTGTAAATGCCGATAAACATGACGGCCAGAACGAGCCATGGAATAACCAGCGCCTTGAACCAGCCCCACGGATGTTCCGTTAGCGGCACATAGCCCAGCCCCGGCACCCATGAGAACAGCCATGTGTCATGATACCGGCTTTGCGTGATCAGATTAGCCACCTGCCCAAGCCAGAAGACCGGCATGGAAATTCCAATCAGCCCGAGCATCATCAGCCCCCGGTCTGTCCAGGTGCCTTTCAGGGCGGCGGCGAGGGTGCCCATGGCGATGGACAGCACCACCCAGATGATCGCCGCACCACAGACCAGAGAGACCGTAACCGGAGCGGCACGGGCAATTTCCGGCACCACCAGTTCGCCCCGGTCCACGTAGGAGGCGAGGTCCTGCGTGATGAACAGCTTTTTCATCATGGTGGCGTACTGCACGGGCAGGGGCCGGTCGAACCCGTATTCTTTCCGCACTTTTTCCATGGTCTGGGGGGAGGCATTGCGTCCGGCAATACGGGCCGTCGGGTCTGCGCCCGGTGTTGCGAAAAAGACCAGAAAGACCAGTGCGGAAATGCCAAACAGGACGAATACTGTCTGTCCAAGCCGGCGGAGGAGCGCCTTTATCATGCGTCAGTCCTCCTCATGAGGACCGCCGCGCGGCATCCCGCACATCCAGCGCGTCCCGCAGGCCATCGCCCAGAATATTCAGGGCCAGCACCACCAGCACAATGGCAAGGCCGGGGGCGATAGCCACCATGGGGCGTGTGTAGATCAGCCCCTCGCCATCCTGAATAATCGTCCCCCATGACGCCGCCGGAGCCTGCACTCCGATGGACAGGAAGGAGAGCGCACTCTCCGCCAGCAGAGAAAGCGCCATCAGCAGTGGGCCGAGGACAACAAGCGTTGTGCTCACATTGGGCAGAATATCAAACAGCACAATGCGCCAGCGTGGCACGCCAAGGCAGCGTGCCGCGGTGACAAACTCCGCCTGCCGCAACGCCAGCACCCGGCCCCGGATCGGCCGCGCCGCGTAAGGCACATACACCAGCGCAATAATCACAATGGGGATCAGCAGACTATCGGCTTCCACCACAAACGGCCCCAGCTTCAACCCCTGACTGACCGTGACGATGGAGAGCGAAATGGCAAACAGATAAACCGGCACAGCCCACATGATATCCATCAGGCGTGAAAGCACGGTATCCACCAGCCCGCCAAAAAAACCGGCGGCAATGCCCGCAACCGCAGCCAGAAGCAGGCACAGCACCGCAGCACAGGCAGAAATCAGCAGAGAATTGCGGCCGCCGTACAGGAGCCGGGCCGCTACATCCCGCCCCTGACTATCCGCCCCCAGCAGATAGGCCGCATGGCCAGTCGGCCCAATGGGGCTCAGGCCAAGGTGCAGCGGGTTATCGTTCGGCTGCATGATATCCACCTCATGCCCGTCCAGCGTGATACTGCCAGCCACATTGGAGGTGAACGGATCTGTCCGGGCAATATCCCGCGCATAAAGCGGGGCCAGCAGGCAGCTCAGGGTGATAAGCACCAGAACCGCGAGGGAGACCATAGCGGCCCGGTTGCGGACAAGGCCACGCAGCGCCTGTTGCCATGGGCCGGGAGGGGGTAACGCTTCAGATGTCATTGGACCTGAAGCTGCGAGAGCAGGATTTCATCATTAAGTGTTACGATGGCGTTACGCGTGCGTTTTGACAACAGGCGGACCCGTTTGATCTGCACCAGCGGCACAGCCGGAGCCTCCGCCATCAGGGCGCGGTCAACCTCCGCCCAGTCCTGTGCGCTTTCTTCCGGGCTGGTCAGAGCCGCCGTTGCCGCTCTGGTCATCAGGGCGTCGGTGTCCGGATTGCAGAAGGCCGACATATTGGGCGAATTATCAGAATGGGGGCGGAAGCTGGCGCACGCAAAAAGGGTTTGCAGAAAGCTGGAGGCGGAGGGGTAATCCGCATTCCATCCGGTCAGCGCAAGCTGCACATGGTTGTCACTGTTCTGCACGTAGGAAAACTGCACCGTCTGCGTCATGCTGCGCACCGTTGCATCATATCCCAGACTGGCCAGCGTGCTGCGGAGTTCCATGGCCATGGCGGCGTAGCGCCCTTCCAGTGGAGCGACGATGGTCACTTTCTGCCCTGCGGTGCCGCTTTCCCGCACCAGCCTGCGGGCTTCTGCCAGATCAGGGGCCTGCCAATGTGGCAGCGGATGCGTGGGGGAGGCCCCTTTGGTATAAGCACAGGCGGGTTCATACCCCGGTGCGCCCTGTGGCAGAAGCTGGCAGAGCGGGGCCGCAACGGCCTCACCCCCATGATAAATCACCATGGCATGCCGGTTGATGGCGTAATTCAGAGCCTGCCGGGCCTTGAGGGACTGAAACGGCGGGATCTGGACATTCAGAGCGGCATAGTAATAGAGCAGCAGGGTATAAATCTGCACCTGTTTTGCGTAGCGGCTGCCAACCTCCCCCAGCCGGTCCAGTGGCACATCTTCATACATCACGTCATACTGGCCGTTTTCAATGGCCGTGACTTCGCCTTCCGGGTCCAGCCCGAAAGTGACGTTAATACGGTCCGGATATCCGGCAGGCTGGGCATCATGCGCCCATTCCTGAAAATACGGGTTGCGGTCCAGCACCATGCCCGTCGCAGGGTCATAATGGGTCACGCGGTAGGGGCCGGTGCCCGGAGGGGCCGTGTTCCCGGTGTCATGCGGTGGAGTGCTGGCAGGCAGAATGGCGGCATGGAACCATGCGAGACGCTCCGGAAACTCAGCGTCCGGTTCTGTCAGATGGAAGGTAAGGGTGCGGGTGGCGGCATCCGTTTCTATACCCCCCGCCAGCGTGCAGTGTGCCGGGTCATGCAGGCAGGCATCCGCCCCGATAATATGGCTATAGTACGGGCCAGCAGTGGGGCTGCCGACTTTGAACAACCGCCGGAAAGATGCAGCAGCATCCTCTACAGTCAGAGGCTGCCCATCTGAAAACCGCAGGTTGGGCCGAAGGATAAAGCGATAGGTCCGCCCGCCGTCTTCTGGCTGTGGAACGGTTTCTGCCAGATTGGCAATGACGTGCTGCGCTGCGGGACCGGAAAATTTGGGGAAGGCGAGCAATCCGTCATAAACCGGCGTTTCAAGCTGTTTGATCAGGGAAATGTAAGAGACCTGAGGGTCCAGTGTGCCGCCGGAATTCTGTGCGGCCAGCCGCAGGGTTCCGCCCGTATGAGCCTCAGCGGCTGTGGCCGTGGCAAAATGTGCTGTCGGACTGGTGGATTCAGCATGGGAATGGGAGAGGGGGCAGGCAGCAGCCAGCAGGCTGGCCAGCGTGTATCCCACATAAAAAGAGCGTTTCTGCACTATGCCTCTCACCCCAAAAACCGGAGGAGACCTTAAAAGGCTGTGACCCACCACACAATGCAGAAACCGAAACGATTTATAAAAGCCAGTTTACATCTGGCATGTCCTTCAGGCTTTGGGCACGGCCTGCAACGCTGCGGGAAGCACGCGGCCAAACAGCTCCAGTTCCGCAGGGGTGGCCGTGCCGACCCGGATCCAGGTCTGATAGTCGGGTGAGTCAAACACGCGAATATCCACACCACGCTGTGCCAGAGCCTCTTTCATTTTTTCGGCCGGACGCAGAGTATTGACATACACAAAAGTGCCGTGACTTTTCAGGAAAGTCAGTTCATTTTCCTTGCAGATATCATAAATCATGGCACGGCATGACGTCAGATAACGGATTGCCCCGTTCAGGTACTCTTTATCCCCGAGAGATGCCAGCGCCGCAGCATAGCCTGCCTGATTGCGGGATGTCGTCGTCAGGCTGTAAAGCTGTTTAACGCGGTCAGGCTGGGCCAGAATATAGCCAATTCTCAACCCGGCGAGACCATACACTTTGGAAAAGGTGCGTGCGACAATCACATCGTGTCCGGAATGGACGAGTGATGAGACGGTCATTTGTTCCGCCATGGGGAGAAGCTCAAAATAGGCTTCATCCACAATCACAGGGCATGTTCTGGAAACATCCTCACAAAAGGCAAGAAGTTTGGCATGATCCAGCATATCGCCGGTCGGGTTGTTGGGGTTGCAAAGGTACACCATTGCTGTCTGCGGTGTTATGGCACGTCGCAGCGCGTCGAGATCAATGGCATGCTGTGTCAGAGGCACGTAACGCACCTCTACACCCCTGCGCTGGGCGTAATTCAGATGCGTGGCGTAAGTCGGCTGGGGGGCCAGAATATGGCCTTTCCGCCCAATATCGCTTGAAAGAAGAGAGAGCGCATCCAGAGAGCCATTTGATAAAGCAATTTTATCACGCTCAAGATTTTCCTGCTCTCCTATTTTGTCGCGCAGAGTGTGGTCATTTTCCACATAATAAGGAGCGTCTGGCACGCAGGCGATAATAGCCCTGCGCGCCGCGGGCGAGGGCCCAAACGGATTTTCCGTCACATTCAGCCGCGCATAGGATGCAGGCGCTTTTTCCTGTGCGGCCATGACAGGTTTGCTCCGGCCAGCCCACACTGCGGGGGCCAGCAGACTGCCAGCCTGTATCAGAAAGCGTCTGTTAAACTCAGACATGGATATCCTCTAAATATAAATTATTATTCAGGTTTAATGGTTATGGTTAATTGACCTTTATTAGAGTGATTTTCCTTATTTGTGAAATTAAAATGAGTATATAAAAGTATAAATATTAAATGTCATAATAGTTTCACTTTTTATAGGGGGCACTGTTTGCTAGCCACCGCGTGATTTTTAATCCTTCTTTCATTCTGGATACACGCATGACACTCAGGAAAGCGTTTCTGGTTTCAACCGTTCTGACATTTGGCTTTGCTGTACAGAGCCCGGTTGCCAGCGCCGCAACGGCGGAAAAGGAGCAGAAAACGGTAAACGCAGGTCCGGCAAAAAAAGCAGCGGCCAAGAAAGCAAAAGCCGCGCCTCATGCGTCAGAAAAACCGGCTGCTGCCAACGCAGGGGAAACCCTGATTGTTACCGGCACGCACGCCGTCAACCGCAAGGCCCGCCAGAGCACATCGCCTGTCAGTGTGCTGTCTGCCGCCACGCTGCGCCGGTCCGGACAGATGAATCTGGCCGATGCGCTCACGCGGACATATGCATCCATCAATGTCAGCGCCATGGGGAATGATGCAGGGTCCTTAACCTCGGCCATCCGTATGCGCGGGCTTAATCCTAATCAGGTTCTGGTGCTGGTGGATGGTAAACGCCGCCACACAACAGCAAATATTTATGCCGATGCCGGGCCAGCATTTGGTGCCACGCCGGTTGATCTGAATATGATCCCCGCAGCCTCTATTGATCATATTGAAGTGCTGGAAGACGGGGCTGCCGCACTCTACGGGTCTGATGCCATTGCCGGGGTGGTGAATATCATTACCCGGAAAACAAACCACGGTCTGAATATGAGCGCCCAGACAGGCGCCAATGCGTATAACGGGGATGGCTGGCAATATCAGACCAGCGTGGATGGCGGCCTGTCCCTTGGTGGAGATGGCTATCTGCATCTCAGCGGGCAGGTTTATCATACCGACCACATGGTGCCCTACACAGAGGACCACCGTCTGATGGGGTCTGCTCCGGCAGGTGCGGGCACAGCCTTGTACAAAGGCCCGGTTTCTGTCCCGAAAAATTCAAATAAAGTCATGAGCACGCCGGAAGAAACGCGTGAAAACCTGAGTATTGCCTTTGGAAAAACCCTGACAGAGGGTGTGCAGGGATACGGGCTGATTACATATGCGCACCGGCATGCGGAATCGTATCAGAATTACCGCACTCCGAATACGTTGCCCGACCTTTACCCCTCCGGCTTTTCTCCCCTTGAGACAATTGAAGAAAATGACTACGCCGCCACACTTGGTCTGAAAGGCGATAATTTCTTCGGGTTCGCGTGGGATCTCAGCACGACATATGGCGCGGATGAAGATGCAATCGGGGATAAAAACAGCGCCAATGCGGGCATGCTGAGCAGCAAATGTATTCCGCGCAGCAGTAATCCCACCAGCACAAGCGCCTATGTTTCGACGGACGGATGCGGCTGGTCCCCTACCAGCACCCGTGCGGAAACTTATCGTATGGCCCAGTGGACAAACACACTGGATTTCAGAAGAAATTTCAAAACCGGATTTTCCACGCCCACCACTATCGCCTTCGGGGCGGAACACCGGCTGGAAACATATCAGATCAAAGCCGGGACCCCACCTTCTTATGAGGCCGGGGGCATGGCGGGTTATGTGGGCCTGAGCCCGCAGAACGCCGGGAACTGGAGCCGTGATATCTGGGCAGGATATCTGGATGGTGATTTCCATCCTCTCAAAAACTGGGACGTCGATTTCGCCGGACGTTTCGAACATTATACAGACGTCGGGAATACGGAAAACGGCAAGGTCTCAACGCGGTATGACATCACACCGCGGATTTCAATTCGTGGGACCATCAGCAACGGCTTCCGTGCCCCAACACTTGCCGAGCAGCATTTCAGCTCCATTAACGTCGGCGCGACAACTGTTGCGGGCCTGCTGCCTGTCAGTTCCTCCGCCGCGCGTCTGCTGGGGGCTGCGCCCCTCAAGCCGGAACGCTCCACGAACGCCAGCGGTGGTCTGGTGGTTGAACCTCTGAAAGGCCTGCATGTTGAAGCGGATGTGTATCAGATCAACATTCGTGACCGCATTATTGCCGGTGGGTCCAATAACGGCCCCACGGCGATTGCAGCCTTGCAGCAGCTTGGGTTTGTGCTTCCCTCCGGTCTGGACCCCAATGCTGTCAGCACCTATTACTTTGCAAACGGCGCCAGCACCCGCACGCAGGGGTTTGATCTGAAGGCGGATTACCTGCTGAGAATGAACCGCTACGGTAATCTCAACCTCTCTGCTACGCTGGACCTCAACCGCACGCGTCTGAGCCATGTGGCTTCAACCATGGTCAACGGCGTTCCCACCTCTCTGCTCACCGCGGCAACAGCCAGCTATATCACCACGGCCTATCCGCGCAGCAAGCTGATCCTGAATGCGTTCTGGACAGTCGGGAAATGGGACGTCAATCTGCGTCAGACACGCTATGGTGAGACAACAACCATGCTGGGTTATCAGGACTGGACGCCGTCCAGCGCGATCTGTGACAATAACGGTAAGGCGCTGCGCTATTCAAACAGCTGCTTTGCCCAGTTCAAGAATACACCGCGTTGGTTGACAGATCTGGAAGTGGGGTACAGCGCCACGCCTCACTGGCATTTTGCCATCGGAGCAAACAATATTTTCAATGTGCGTCCCCGCCGCGTCAATCCGCTGAACAACAATTACGGCGGCCGGATGTATGACGCCAACTCTGCTCAGGTGCCCATTACCGGTGGCTATTACTATGGCCGGATTGACGCACACTTCTAAAAGACTGATCGTTTAGAATTACCGGAAAACCTGCCAGAAAATATTATGATCTGGCAGGTTTTTTATTGTCTGAAGCCAGACGCTCTTTTCGATTTTTCCGCAGGTCTGAAGGCATGCGTCAAAACGGATCAGGTGCGTTTTCAAGTCTGGTCAGGGCGTTGTCCAGCATCTCAGATGTCAGAGGCTGATCATCCAGATCCAGAACCATGTAAGGCTGTTTGCGTTGCAGGGTGATGATATAAAAGCAGTCCCGCAGATGAGGCTGGCCATCAAGTTTGCGGTTCAGTTCAAGAAGTCTTGTTCCCGGACGGGCAAAAACCATGTTGGCAAGTCCCGCCCCATGCGGGGCCAGAATACACTCAGCCTGCCGGAAAAGTGCGATCTGCGTTTCAAGATCCATCTTTTCCAGAAAGACTTTTTCAAACCCCTTGCGTTCCAGAACAGGTTCGATCTGGGCCTGCTCTTCCGGGCTGATGCGGCTGTTATGGCCGCCTTCACGCGTTACGTAAAAGCGCGTAGGCAGATCAGGCCGGTGCGGCACTGTCATGGCGTCAAAATGTTTGTGGGGCTCCGAAAAATTCAGGTAAAGCTCAGGCATTGTCGGTGCATGCCAGAAAAAATGCAGTTTTCTGGCCCTGTGAACCCCCTCCGGTGCCCGAAAAACACGATCCTGAAGTCCGGAAAGACGGAGGGATGTTTCAAATGTTTCAGGTGTAAAAGCCGGGTGGTGGGTTGCGCCTGCTTTGGGCATATCTGGCACAACAAATCTGGTGTGTGCGGGCAGCAGGGTGCTGGCAATCTGGGTTTTGGAGATCCCATACAGCATCCAGTGGTAATAGTTCCGCCATGCAGCGTCGAACCCCAGAAAAACCTCCTCCTGTTCTTCGTGCTCCGGCATGTCGGGCAGACGGCGGTTATGCTGGTACAAGTCATGCTGGCAGAAGCAGGAGGGCTCAATAACCGGATGGTTTTTGTTGTCGATAATCATGCCATCCAACCCCGGATACAGCACAAAACGCGCATTTTCCATGGTGAACAGGG
This sequence comes from Acetobacter sp. P1H12_c, assembly GCF_018811975.1. Lineage (NCBI taxonomy): Bacteria > Pseudomonadati > Pseudomonadota > Alphaproteobacteria > Acetobacterales > Acetobacteraceae > Acetobacter > Acetobacter sp. P1H12_c. The sequence goes on from NZ_JACRVR010000022.1 coordinate 13,152, forward strand.
AAAGTCGGGTGAGCGGTACCGAGACGGTGCGCGTCCCCGCAACAGGTCGCGCGTGGTAGAGGGAGAGCCCACGGTTAAAAGTCTGTTCAGACTGTCCATCATATGCAGGAATAGGAAGAGGTAGGATCTGAGCGTTTGTCTGAAAAGCTTTTTGTTCGGAAATTTTGCCAAAGGCTGACAGACCATTCGCAACAGAGAATGCGTCCTGTGGCGTTGTTTCAGACATGTTCACCTCTCCGGTTCTCGAAAATACATAATGATGGCTTAGTCTTTAGGGGCCATGATCTTTTTGAGCGCCTCAGTCATGGCGTCTGCGCTCAGAGTGGCGTCCACGGTGCCGGCATAGCGGGTCTCCGGGTTCATCACCACAAACCGGGGTGACATCTGCATGGCATAAGTCCATTCCGGGTCAGGACGTTTTTCAACAGTTGTATGATATTCCTTTGCCAGATCCGCCAGCGGGCCGGGGGCGGCTGTGCCTGCCACAACACGCGGGCTGATGCTCTGGCCATACAGACGCAGGCGTTCGGCATCATCGCGGTCCGGGTCAAGGCTGACAAAAATAATAACGGCTTTCCGTTTGCCGGGGTCCACCTTGTCCAGTGCGGCGGACATGCTGGTCAGCGCCGGAGTACAGGCATCTTCTGCGCAGTGGGTTGCGCCGAACAGCACCAGCATCCAGCGGCCGCGGAAGGTCTGGTCTGTCATGGTGCCTGTTGTGGAGTCCATCAGGCGGAAAGACCCGCCCACTTCATTGCCATAGCTGTCCAGTGTGGGGCCATGATGCAGGGCAATGCGGGTGCCCACATAGCCCGTCACACTGGCCACAACCAGAATACCCGCCGCAATCAGTGCAAATCGTTTTTCGTTCGGTGTCATGCTCAATGTGCCTCTGCCCAGTTTGCGCCTGTTCCTGTTTCAACCACCAGCGGCACGGACAGGCTTGCCGCGGCTTCCATGACTGTGCGTACCAGTGCGGCTACGGAGTCAGCGTCCTTTGCATCGGCTTCAAACAGCAGTTCGTCATGCACCTGTAACAGCATCCGGGCGGAAAGCCCGGCGTCGTTCAGGGCCGCAGGCAGCCTGACCATGGCGCGTTTGATAATGTCCGCAGCCCCGCCCTGCAGGGGGGCGTTAATAGCCTGCCGTTCTGCATATTGCCGGCGCGCGGCACTTTTTTCATGAATGCCCGGCACATAGCACCGCCGCCCGAATGGGGTCAGCACATAGCCCGTGGAGCGTGCCTGTTCCCGCATGCGCTCCATATAGTCACGGATACCCGGATACCGGGCAAAATAGGCATCAATATAGGCACGGGCTTCCCCCGCCGGAATGCCGAGCTGGCGGGCCAGACCAAAAGCGGAAATACCGTAAATAATCCCGAAATTGATGGCCTTGGCGCGGCGGCGGGTCAGGCTGTCCATGCCTTCCAGCGGAATATTGAAGACTTCCGAGGCCGTGCGGGCATGAATATCCTGCCCCAGTTCAAATGCTTCCCGCAGGGCTGGAATATTCGCCACATCCGCCAGCAGGCGCAGTTCAATCTGGGAATAGTCGGCAGAAATCAGCGTCTTGCCGGGAGGCGCAATAAAAGCCCGCCGGATGCGGCCGCCTTCTTCCGTACGGATGGGGATGTTCTGCAAATTCGGGTCATTGGAAGACAGGCGGCCCGTGGTGGTGATAGCCATCTGGAAGGAGGTATGCACCCGGTCATCCGTCGTGGCCTGTCGTAGCAGCGCATCCGTGTAGGTGCTTTTCAGTTTGGCCAGTTGCCGCCATGCCAGCACGCGGGCAGGGAGGTCATGCCCCTGATCAGCCAGATCCTGCAACACGGAGGAGTCCGTGCTCCATGCGCCTGCCTTGCCGCGTTTGCCGCCCTTCAAACCCATTTCATCAAACAGAATTTCACCAAGCTGGCGTGGGGAACCGACATTAAAGTCACGCCCCGCGGCCTCATGAATTTCTTTTTCCATGACGACCATGCGGCTGGCAAAATCTTCAGACAGACGGCCCAGTTCGGCGCGATCAACCGCGATCCCGGCTTTTTCCATGCTGGCGAGCACGGGTGAGAGCGGCCGCTCAAGCTGTTCATACAGGGCCAGCGCCTGATTGGTGCGCAGGGTGGGGTGCAGCAGATACCACAGCCGCAGCGTGACATCGGCGTCTTCCGCAGCATAGGGCGTTGCGCGGGCCACCGGCACCTGCGTGAACGGAATCCGGTTGCGCCCGGTGCCTGTCACACTGTCATAGCTGATGGGGGTATGGCCCAGATGCAGGGTGGAGAGTTCATCCATCCCCTGTCCATGCTGCCCGGCAGATTGTGCGTAGGAGATCAGCATGGTGTCATCCACCGGGCTGATGGTCGTAAAGTCCAGCCCGGCATGGTCAAAGACCAGCAGGTCAAACTTGGCGTTCTGGAAAATTTTCAGAACGGTGGGGTCTGTGAGCAAAGGGCGCAGGAGGTCAAGTGCCGCAGTGGGCTGAAGCTGCTCCCCCGCCGGTTCTTCCAGCGTTCCCTCATGGCGCAGGGGGATATAGCAGGCCTTGCCCGGCGCGGTGGCCAGAGAAATACCGACCATGTTGGCGCTGAGCGGGTCCAGTCCGTCGGTTTCTGTATCCACAGCACACACACCGGCTTCCTGCGCGGCGGTGACCCATGTCTGAAGCTCTTCTGCGGTGCGCACCGTTTCATACGGGCCATAGGCCGTGGCAAGAGAGGCGGCGGCCTGTGCGGACTGACCATTATCAGGCGCTGTCGCTTCTGCCCCTGTAGGGGCAGCCGCGCCGTTGACGGAGGCATGGGCCGTGGCGCGGGCGGTGCGGTGCGCATGCGCGCCCGAAGGATGGCCCACGCCCAGACGTGTGAGCACGGACCGGAAGCCCATGCTTTCCAGCCAGTCGGCCACCATCAGCTTGTCGAGCTCCCGCACGCCAAGGTCTTCCACAGGTACGGGCAGCGGCACATCCCGCGCCAGTTCCACCAGCTTGCGGGAGATGCGCGCGGCCTCGGCATGCTCAATCAGCATATCGCGCCGTTTGGATTTTTTCATATCCGGCGCGGCGGCCAGCACAGCTTCCAGCGTGCCGAACTCATTCACAAGCGCAGAGGCCGTTTTCGGGCCAATGCCGGGCACGCCGGGCACGTTGTCGGTCGGGTCACCCATCAGAGCCTGTACATCCACCACCTTATCCGGGGTCACGCCAAATTTGGCTTCCACTTCCGGCGTGCTGATGGCGGTCTGCTTCATGGGCTCCAGCATGCACACGCCGGGGCCAATCAGTTGCATCAGGTCCTTATCGGAGGAGACAATGGTGCAGGTTCCGCCCATCTCCCGCACGGAGGTGGCATAAGAGGCAATCAGATCATCCGCTTCCCACCCGGCCAGTTCAATGGCAGGCACATTGAAGGCCCGTGTCGCGTCACGGATCAGCGAAAACTGCGGGCGCAGATCTTCCGGCGGTTCGGGCCGGTGGGCTTTATATTGCGGATAAATTTCCGTGCGGAATGTCTGTCGTCCGGCATCAAAAACAACGGCCAGATGCGTCCCCACATGTTCGCGCAGCAGGCGGGCCAGCATGTTTGTAAAGCCATACACCGCGTTGACCGGCACCCCGTCCGGACTGGTCATGGGCGGCAGGGCATGAAAGGCGCGGAAGATAAAGCCGCTTCCATCTACCAGTACCAGGTGGGGTGTGTCTGTGTTGGTCATGAAACTCTTGCAGGGCTTGGCCGGAAAAGGTGAGACGGATGAATGAGCCGGGGATATGCGCCCCGGCCCGGTCTGTCCAGCATACAGGGGTGCGGAAGGAGCCTGCAAGGCAGGCACCGTGTTGGGGCAGGTTTTTGCGCGAATTTCCATAAATGCCCGGCGGCCGATACTGAGCCGGATCAAATATACAGAGTGTGAATAACTTATAATCTGAAATTGGCACTAAAAGAGCGGTCGCAATCTGTTTATACATCTATATCCATATGGATATAGATAGGGGTAACAGTCTGTAAAGGCTGCATGAATTTCGGGGTGGCCGAACATCAGACCGTCAGCCTGTCCGTTTGATCACGGGATGATGAAGCAGGTTTTAACGCATCAGGAGATGCGTTTTTAAAAATCATCGCAAAAATTTGAAACTTTTAGAACGCATTTCGGACCAGTGTGGGCGGATGTAAGGCCCGGAGCTGCCAGAGTGGCAGCCTTCCGGCGCGATCACGGACATGAGGCGAGGGTGAGGGTATGATTTTTCAGGGCAGACAGGGGCGCATGGCTCTTCCGCCAGTTTCACAGAAGGGCAGGGCCGTCAGGGTGCGTCTGTTACAGGTCTGGAAGACCCTGTCCGGCCCGGCGCTGACGGGTGTTGCGCTGCTGATGTTCCCTCACCCTCTGCGGGCGCAAACCTCCGCTACGGTCGCACCGTCCTCCAGAGCGCCCGCTGGCGGCACGCCGCGCGTTACACTCGCGCCCGTTACGGCTCAGCCCGCCGCTGGCGCGACCACAGAGGCGCAGACGGCGGCGGAAAAGCCGGAAGCAGACCCCGGTACAGACCCGCAGACAGGGCTCACCTTTGATAAAATTTTTGACGGGCAGCGCACGCTTGGCACCAGTGGCCTGAGTTCTCTGGAAGGCTCCAGCGGTGGAGGGATTGCCAGCTGGGCGACCATCGGTGGTTACGGCAGCAAAAAAAGTATGGGGATGGCGTTTCACTACAGCTATGTGAGCCTGACCAACTATACGGACCAGAATGTCGGCGCAGTCATGGGATTTTATGACCGCGTGGAAATTTCATACTCCCATAACTTCTTCCGGACCGGCTCAACCGGACGCAAACTCGGCATCGGGCATGGCTATCAGTTTGATCTGGATACAGGCGGCATCAAGGTCCGGCTGTTTGGGCATGTGCTGGATAAAACCCTGCTGCCTCAGGTGGCGGTCGGGGCAATGTACAAGCATGACGGGGATTCACGGGTGATCCACGCCGTCGGGTCAAAACATGCCGATGGGGCAGACGTGTATATTGCGGCGACCAAACTGTTCCCCAAAATTGGCCTGCTGGTGGATACCACCATGCGTCTGACCAAAGGCAATCAGTGGGGTATCCTCGGGTTTGGGGGGGACAGGAACGATAATTACTATCCCCAGTTTGAAGGATCACTCGGCTATCTGCCGTCCTTCATTCCCGGACTGGTTGTGGGGGTGGAATACCGGACCAAGCCGCGTAACCAGAACTTTACGCCGGAAAGTAACTGGTTTGATGTTTACGCCAGCTATTTTGTCAACAAACACCTGAACATCACGGCGGCTTATGTCTCTCTGGGGACGATTGCCACCTACCGCAACCAGACCGGGGCTTACGTCTCCCTTCAGACAGGGTTTTAACCTCTGCCCCAATACCCCCGGCTGAACTGGATAGTCTGATCAGCCGGGGGACGGATAAAGCGGACTGCGATTTACTGAGTGATGGTGCTGGTCACCAGCCCCGGTGTCAGAATTTGCGGCAGCACGACTTCTGGCCCGTTAGCGGGAACATACAGGTAGAACGGCACGCCATCCCGCCCATGCGCCTTCAGAAATGCGCTGATAGCGGGGTCATGATTCGTCCAGTCTCCGCGCAGTACGGTCACGCCATGGGCAGCCAGTGCAGCCTGTGTGCCGGGGATATCCAGCGCCACTTTCTCATTGACCAGACAGGTGATGCACCAGGCGGCTGTCATATCCACAAAGACCGGTTTGCCCGCAGCATGCAGCTCTTTGAGCCGCGCTTCAGAAAACGGTTCTGTGCCCGTGGGCAGACCGGAGGTAAGGCTGCCTGAGGTGGCCGGGGCCGCACTCTGGTGGCGCAGGGCAGGAACCAGAGCCAGTGCGCCCAGAAGCCCCAGCAGCGCCAGACCATGCAGCGCCGTGCTGGCGCGGGTATGGCCCTGCTGGATCAGTTTGACCTGCGCCACACCGTACATCCACGCCGCAAAGCCCAGCAGCACCAGCCCCGTGGCCAGCAGCAGCACAATGGAGGCCCCGCCTTCCAGCGCTGCAACCCACAGCAGCCACACGCAGGACCCAAGCAGCGGGAAGGCCAGAAACTGGCGGAGATACTGCATCCACGCGCCGGGTTTGGGCAGACGGGCGGCCAGCCCGGGTACGGTGGTCAGCAGCAGGTAAGGGGCGGCCAGCCCCAGCCCCATGGCGGCAAAAACAATCAGCCCCATGGCAGGCGGCCCGGAGAGCGCCCCGGCAATCGCCACGCCCATAAACGGCGCGGTGCAGGGGGTAGCCACCACCACAGCCAGAATACCGGTCACAACATCATGCCAGTGGCCATGTGCGTGCGTGCTCAGAGAGCTGCCAGCGGTGACGGGCATGAACTCAAAGACGCCCAGCAGATTGAGCGCCATGGCAAACAGCAGCCACGTGACCAGCGTGACAAACAGCGGGGACTGGAACTGAAAGCCCCAGTCCGCCGCTGCTCCGGCCACGCGCAGGCCCATCATGACGCCACCCAGCGCCAGAAACGTGACCATAACCCCCAGACTGTAACAGGCGGCACTTGTGACCTGCGTGCGGCGTTCCGCCTTGCCCAGCCGGGCGAGGGAGAGTGCCTTCATGGCCAGAATGGGGAAAACGCACGGCATCAGGTTGAGAATCAGGCCCCCCAGAAACGCGAAGGCCACCTGCTGTAAAAAGCCTGCCTGCGCCAGCTTCCCTGTAAAAGAGGAAGAGGTGGCCTCACTTGCTCCCTGTGCGGCCGCAGCAACCGGGCTGGCCGAGAGGGCAAGTGCGCGTTCACTCCCCGCAGCGTCTTTCAGCACCAGCACGCCGCTCAGGGGCTGGTTTGCGGCAAAGTCCGGCAGGCGTTTGAGGTGCAGGGTCAGGCCGCCATCCTGCGCCGTGAAGTTTTGAGCCGCAGCCTGATCAAGCAGTCCCTGCTGGTCAGGCATAAACCACGCATCCTGCACCGAGCGGGCTGAAAGGCCATGTCCTGTGACGCTGAGAACCCCATCCGCCGCAACAGTTGCCGCATAAGGGGACGGCACCGGGGTGGCGTCCGCCGCAGCAGCAAACAGCGGGGCCTCGGCGGAGGGATGCGCCGGGCCGGGTTGCAGCGTGACGCTCAGATCCGCTTCCTCCGGCACACAGACATTTTCACACACCAGCCAGCTTGCGTGCGCCTTGAGGGTGGTTGGCCCACCGGGCTGCGCTGCGGCGGGCTGGAGCGCCAGCGCCATTGGTAGCACGACGTCCCCCGTATAGGCGTAAGACATCAGGGAGGCATCGGGGATGCGGTGCGGTGTTGGCCAGATAATGGTTGAGGCTTTTCCGGTCGCGCCGCCGTCCGCCGTTACGGTCACGGCGGGTGCTTCTCCGGCATCACCGGGGTTGCGCCAATATGTGTGCCAGCCCTCCTGAAGCTTCAGGCGGAGGGCTACATGCAGCGGGGCGCGTCCGTCCGTGGTGTCTGTATCCGTAATCAGGGTGGCAACGCTGTGCCCTGTGGTGGAAACCGGGGCGCTTTCCGCAGCACTGGCCTGTTGCCATGCCCCGGTCAGTCCCGCGCCACTTATTAAGGTTGCACAGACGGCAAACAGCAGAGCCATCCCCCACAGGCAGCGTGCCAGCCGGTGCGTCAGCGTCCGTGGAGACGTAGTGAGAGGTGAGGCAGAGCGAACAGGGGCAGGAGAGCAAAAACGAGGCATGAACGATCTCAGAGAAAAGAGCGACGGGAAAAAGCGCATAGGTAACGCACTATAGCACGGTCCGTTGAGGGCGTAGAATGAAACCCCCGAATGCGATAGAGCGTGGAGAACAGGCGGCCACGCATCAGGTCAGGCTCAGATAAAGCAGGGAACGATGGGGTTTTTCAGCAGGCTTTTCAGGCGGACAGCAGAGACGGGCAGCGTGCGGCTGAAGGACGTCGCCAGACGGGTAACGGTTCTGGAAACGGTTCCGGCGGCTCCGGCTGCGCTGGTTGCAGGCGGCGTTCTGCCAGCGGGAGCCACCTCCCTGTTCCGCGGGTGGGAGTCCGACCCGGCGACTTTGTGTTTGTATGATCTGCGGGATGTCGTGCTGGACCGTTCCCTGATGGTGTTCCTCAAGGACGGCAAACCTTTGCTGGAAACGGCCTATCTGCAAGATCCTGCCGCTGTCGCCGCGCTGCGTATCCGTCCGGCGGATGTTGTGCAGGTGCCGGACCGGCCCGGCCCCGTCGCGGCCTGTTTTGACCACTGGGATAGCAATTATTACCATTGGCTGTCCCATACAGTGCCAACCTTGCAGGCGTTGCGTGCCACCGGGCATGGTGCCGCCCGGCTTATTCTGCCCGCAGGCCTGCGCCCATGGCAGGCTGAAACACTGGCTCTGTCGGGCTTTGATGCGCACAAAAGCGTTCTGACCGAGCATGGTAAGCAATATGCCTTCCGCCGGGTGCTGTATGCGGATTATGTGCGGGGCGCTGCGGATTTTTCTGTCTCCCCTTTATCACAGGCAGCGTATCGGTCTCTGGGAACCGGGCAACCTGCCACCGGGCCTCGGGATCTGCGTATTTTCATAGAACGCGGGGCGGCCAGTAACCGTAAAATCCCGAATGAAGCAGAGCTGACGGCGGCCTTGCAGGCCAGGGGTTTTGTGTGCGTCCGCCCTGAAACACTCCCGGTTGCTGAACAGATCCGCCTTTTCAACAGAGCCAGACTGGTGGTGGGGCAGCTTGGCGCCGGGATTTCCAACTGTGTGTGGTGCCAGCCCGGCACGGTGGTGTTTGAACTTGTGGCCGAACACCATCAGAACCCGTGTGACCTCCTGCTGGCAATGCAGGCCGGACTACACTACTGGGGCAAACTGATGCCGACAGGCCAGCAGGAAGATAATCACACCGCTCAGTCAGAACAGCCGCTTGATATCGCCTCTGTTCTGCAGGAACTGGAGCAGATCGAGGCGTATCTTCCGCCAGTGTGACGTCTGTGTCCGCCTGACCTGCTTACCAGTCTGACGACTGACCAGAAGCGTCTGGTCAGGAGTGCTTGGCCCACTCGGCCAGTTTGTCCACCACAGCCTGCCCGGACATGCGGCGGGCGTCGCCCAGCGCCAGAGTTTCATCCCCGTTCAGCACCTTGCCGTCAGGTGTCACGATCAGGGCAACCGGGATCGCCTTGATGGTGATGCCGAATTTTTTGGCAAGATCCATGTTCTGGTTGAAGTGATCGACATTGACGGACACAACTTCAAAGGTCTGTTCCACCCACGGGCTGACCGCCGGGTGCGTCAGCACACCTGCCAGCACGCGGCAGTCCGGGCACCAGTTGGCCCCGAAATCAATCAGCACCTTCCGGCCTGTCTTACGGGCCTGCGCAAAAGCAGCATCGACTGCGGCATGGGCACTTTCCGGATCCGCGTAGGGGTGTGCAACGGCTGTAATCGGCGCAGAGCCAATCTGGGGCACGGGCAGCGCCGTGGCGGCGGGAGCCGTGCTGGTCTGTGCGGAGGCGGTCTGCGCTACGCCCGCCACGGAGACTGTCAGAGCCGTTGCCAGCAGCAGGGTGCGGAAAAGGGCGGTGGAACGCATACAGAAAGATCCTTGCTCAACGATAAAACGCTTTTCCGGCCGTAAGGCATGCAAGACACAGAGTGTCACGCAGCGGAACTGCTGAGAGGAATATGTAGGGAGCGCACGGAATAAATGTCAATTCAATACGTGCAAAAATAAAACCACAAAAAAATCTGTAAATAAGAGATGGTCTTAATGTTGCCCCGCGTCGGACACACCCGGCTGCAACACAAAAAGACGGGAACAGTAAGGGCAAACCGTCTGGTGCCCGCCAATAGCCAGCCATATGCGCGGGTGGCCTAACGCACCCAGTCCGCCATCACACGCGACTTTGCGGCTATCCACCACAATGGTTTCAACATAACCCAGACGGGGGCGCGGAACCGGGTTGGTGGCTTGAAGGCGCATGGAGGCACATCCCTGTTGGTTTGCTCTGAGGTCGTTTCCCGCAGAATGCGGTGTGCAGACTCTTCGCCCCGGTCCTGACTGGCGCGGAACTGTGAGGAATGATAGCGGGTTGACATGAGCTTTTCCATGCATTCTCCCTTCCCATCCGCGTGAGCAGAATACAGCACTTCTTGCGGAAACACGCTGTCTGGCCCGCGCTCCGGCGCTGTCTCAGGGGGGCGGCGCCGTTTCTCGCCCCCGGTGCTTTTGGCCTGCTCAGCGCATGCAGCACGGTAATGCCGCCCGTGCCCCGCCCACCGGCCCGTTTTGCACAGCTTGGGCAACTGGTGCCGCCGCAGACATTTTTTGCGCTCTCAGATGGGGCAAAACTGCCTGCCCGTGTCTGGCCTTCCGCCAGCAGACCACACGCCATCCTTCTGGCCCTGCACGGGTTTAATGATAGCCGGGATGCGTGGGAGTCGGTGGCGCCGTTTTTCACCGCGCACGCACTAACGGTCATTGCCCCGGATCAGCGGGGCTTCGGGCAGGCACCCCGGCGTGGCGGCTGGGCAGGCACCGCGCGGATGGTGGCGGATGTCAGGGAGGAAGCTGCGCAGCTTCAGCAGGCTTATCCGCAGATACCCCTTTATCTTGTGGGGGAGAGTATGGGCGGTGCCGTGCTGATGCAGCTTATGGCGCAGCCCGATGCGCCGGCTGTTGCCGGGACAATCCTGCTTGCGCCCGCGGTGTGGCATTTTGGCTGGGCGGAAGATTTACCCCTGCGGGTTCTGTCACAGATGTTTCCAGACGCTCTTGTGACAGGGCGTGAACTGCCTGTGCATGTTGTCGCGAGTGATAACAGGATGGCGCTGGCGCGCCTGTATTATGACCCTCTGACCCTGCGTGCAACGCGCCTTAAAGCCCTTCAGGGGCTTGTTACGCTGATGAAGCAGGCTGCACAGGCAGCCCCGCATCTGCGCGGACGTGTGCTGAGCATTTATGGGGATAAGGACCAGCTTGTGCTGCCGGGTGCCATGGTGCCTGTCTGGGAGGCAATGCCCGGAGCCACCCGGCGTGACCTGATCCCCGGTGGGCACCACCTGCTCCTGCGGGACAGGCAGGGCGGCCGCGTCATGCAGGATATTCTAAGCTGGATCACCTCGCCGGAAACCTGGCTGCCTTCCGGCGGAGACAGCGCCGCCTCGGCCTGGCTGGCAACAGGTGTGGGGGAGGCAGGCGCAGAAAAGCAGGACGTTCCCTTGCCGGTTCTGCCAGCCACGCTGGACAGACTTATGCTGGAACAGTCTCCATAAAATACTGAAATCCGGGAGGGCTGAACGCTGTGGCGGGAGACGCAGGGCCAGATAAAACCTACGGCCCGTGGTATGATTACGATAGCAGCATAGTGTGCCATTATGCTGTATGTACGGCCTGTCAGCCTTTCAACGGGCCTCATTCCAGACCAGCTTTTTTTACCATCAAGGGTGCTTCATGCTTTTTCGCTCTTTGCTTCTGGCCTGCGCAGTTCTGCCTCTTTCTGCTTCCGTATGCTGTGCACAGACAGCGGATGAGCAGAAAACAGCACAGATTTTTACAGCGCTTCAGTCAGACCCTGCGCGGCTTGGCCTCTTCCTGCGGCAGTTTCCCAAAGGGGCAGACCTGCATAACCATATGGTCGGGGCTATTTATGCGGAAAGCTATCTGAAATGGGCCGCGCAGGACGGTGCGTGTCTTGCGCTGGATCGTGGCCAGATATTGCCTCACGGCTGTTCCGGGCATGAGAAGGGGGAGCTTCCGGCAGAGGCTCTGGCCGCTAATCCGGATGCGGAAAACAGCATGATTGATGCGCTGTCCATGCGTGACTTTGTGCCTACGGCTACTGACCGCTCCGGGCATGACCATTTCTTCGCCACGTTCAACAAGTTTTTCGCAATCACCCAGAAACATGCCGGGGAAAGTCTGGCAGAAGTGCGGGACCGCGCAGCACTGGACCATGTGCAGTATGTGGAACTGATGATTTCCCCGGGGCTGGGTGGGATGATTGGGGCAGGCATGACACATCCCCTCAAAGGGGAAGATTACGCACAGGCGCAACAGGCGCTTAAACCTGTGCTGCCAAAGCTGGTCGCGGATGTGCAGCATGAAACGGATGAGATGGAGCAGCAGGCCCAGCACGTTCTGCAATGCGGCACGCCGCAGGCCCATCCCGGATGCGGCGTTAAGGTGCGGTATTTATACCAGACTGTCCGCACCTTTCAGCCATCCGTGGTCTTTGCACAGCTTTATGCCGGATATGATGTTGTGCGGACGGATGCCCGGTTTGTCGGCGTCAATATTGTCGCCCCGGAAGATAACGTTATCGCCATGCGGGATTATGACCAGCATATGCGGATGTTTCAGGCGCTCAGCAGGCAGTATCCGGATGTAAAACTCAGCCTGCATGCGGGTGAGCTGACGCCCGGCCTCGTGCCGCCTGAAGGGCTTGACCATCATATTCGCTCAGCCGTGGAAGTCGCGGGTGCCCGTCGTATCGGGCACGGGATCGACATTGCGTGGGAGCAGGATGCAACCGGCCTTCTGGCAGAAATGGCGCAGAAGAAAGTCATGGTTGAAATCAACCTGACCAGCAATGATGTTATTCTGAATGTTAAAGGAAAGTCTCACCCCTTCGCGCTTTACAGACGCGCCGGTGTGCCGGTCGCTCTCTCCACGGATGATGAAGGCGTCTCACGCGGGGATCTGACACAGGAATATCTGCGTGCGGTCACAACATGGCCGCTGAGCTATCAGGAAATGAAAGATCTCTCGCGCAATGGTCTGATCTATTCTTTCATTCCGGGGGAGAGCCTGTGGGCAGGTGGCCAGAGAGTGCAGGCCTGTCAGGACATGGCAAGCAAAACCTGTCAGGATTTTGTCGCACAGAGTGAAAAAGCCCGGACCCAGCTTGAACTGGAACAGAATTTCACACGCTTTGAAAAAGCTGTTGTGCAGAACGGATTTCTGAACAACTAACGGCAGTAAGCACTCTTGACTCTGATTATTCCGAGGATATTCAGGGTGAAGCCTTCATAAAGCTCTTTCTGCACCCCGAAAGGCTGCGGTTTTCCATCTGGCCGCAGCCTGATACGGAGTGCGCTTAAAATTGCGGCAAAACAAACAGGCCGAACACCGTATCAGTCGTTGTACCAGCCAAGCTGGCTTAAAGTGTCCAGTTGTGCGGGTGTGAGCCAGCCTTCGCGCTGCATATCCTCAATCATCCATCCGCAGGAAGAACGGGTGCTTCGGGGCTGTGTGTCAAAGAGCATGGCGTCTGGCGCATCAGGCGTTCCCGGCATGATACGCTTCAGAGCCTCATAGGGCAGATCCAGCCCCTCGGCATTTAACGGGGCGCTGAGGAGTCTGGTAATTTCTGCTGCGTGCGCAGGCTGGTTACAGAGCACGGCAGCTTCCCGGACTGCGGCATACAGGCGGGCCGCGCCATCCGGATTTTCGCTGGTCCACTGGTCCCGTAAGGTCAGTATTTTTTCAAGATGCCCCGGCATAACCTGTGCCGACCCGGCGACGACAAAGGCCAGATTTTTCAGGCAGGCATCCGCCCCCCACGGCGGGCCTGCACAGAACCCGTCAATCTCACCGGCTGCAAGTGCCTGAATCATGCTGCTGGGTGGCATAATGACAATTTCTGTCTCCGCATCCCGGCAAATGGCATGGTCCTGAAGGAACCGTGTCAGAATCAGATAATGTGTTGAATAGAGATGCACCACACCCAGACGGGGCTTGCGGCCAAGCGACTGCGTCCAGTTTGTAAAAGCAGAGTGCTTGTCACGCCCGGACTGCCACTGTGCCTGCGCTTCAGCCTGTCCGCGCAGAACAATCATATTCCCACCCCGGCTGACAGGCAGGCCGGGGCGCAGCGCAACCGGGCGTCCACGCTGGCCAAGCGCTGTCATGATCGCCAGAGGCGGAAACATCACTGCGCCATCAAGACCATTCCAGACAAGCCCATCTGCAATATTGGCCCAGGACGGCACAATAACAGGTTCAACATCCAGTCCATGCCTGTCAAAAAAACCCATGCTGCGGGCTACCAGAACCGGGGCGCTGTCTGCCAGTCGCAGGAGTCCGATACGGCAGGAGATAGTCATGGTGAAGGAGTCCTGTTCTGGTGAGCAAGATAATCTCTGGCAACATCAATAATTTTTCGGGCCTGCTGCATGGCCTGTTTGCGGAACCACCGATAGGCGTCTTCCTCCTTGCAGCGTTCCTGCTTCATAAACAGGATCTTGGCGCGGTCTATTGTCTCACGCTCGGAAAGCGTTTTTCTGGCCGCAAGCAGTTCCGCATTTGTCTCCCGAAAACGGCGGTACAAGGCAATGGCCGAGCGTAAGAGCGGTTTGACGTCTTTGACCGGGGTATCCAGCACGTTGTAGGAGCAGACACCTGCGGCAAAGGCGTCTTCCATCAGGCTTTCATCATCTTCATCAACAAACAGCGCAACCGGGCGTTCCTGCCCGGAGGCGGAAAGAGCCCGCACACTATCCAGCGCATCACGGTCTGCCCGGCTGATATCCACCAGCACAATATCGGGCATATGGTGGCGTACGGCATCAATCAGGCTTGTGGCGTCGTCCAGCAGAATAACATCCAGTGTTGCTTCCGCCTCCAGCAGGCGCGCCAGCGCCCCGGCACGGTGTGAGTTTTCATCTGCCAGAAGAACTTTCATGCACAGTGTCGTCCTGCTTTAGTACACATCCCGCAGATAGCGGCCATTGCGGGCAAAGTCTGACAAATAGGCGTCTGCGTTTTCAGCACTCATATCTCCGTGTCGTGCGATAATCCTTTTCAGGGCGCTGTCAACATCGCGTGCCATCCGCGCGGCATCTCCACAGATATACAGGCACGCCCCCCGGGTAAGCCAGTCCCATAGCAGCGCGCCATGCTCTTCCATGCGGTCCTGCACATAAATACGCTCTGGCTGGTCACGGGAGAACGCCGTATCCAGCCGCGTCAGACAGCCTTGCGCCATGAAGGCTTCCAGTTCCTCACGGTAGTAAAAGCCGGTGCTTTCATGACGCTCTCCAAAAAACAACCAGTTCTCGCCTTTGGCCTGCCGGGCGGTGCGTTCCTGTAAAAAAGCCCGGAAGGGGGCAATGCCGGTGCCGGGCCCAACCATGATAACGGGTATGCTGTCATCCGCAGGCACATGGAAATGCGCGGTGGGCTGTACAAAAACCGGCACCTCTTCCCCCTCCGCGAGTCCGGTTAGCCATGTGGAGGAAACACCGGGGTAGGGGGTGCGATTCACACCCACTGTCAGATGAATATGGTCCGGGTCTGTCAGCGGAGATGAGGAAATCGAGTAAAGGCGCGGCTGCATCTGCCGGAACAGGGCAGGCACTGTCTGCGGGTCGGTCATGCCGGAAAGTGTGGTGATCAGATCCGGCAGATACCCCCCTTCCGGGCGGCCAAGACGCTCCAGAAGAGCAGGGGCAGGGCGGGAGAGATCAAACCAGCGCCGCAGAGCATCCCCAAGTGGTGTCGGCCCCTGACGCCGCAGGGTCAGCATGGTCTGCTCAGGTAGCTGAAGCACATTCAGCACCTGCTGTACAGTAGCTTCACTATTACAGGGCCAGATTCCCAGCGCATCGCCTGTTTTATAGGTCAGGTTTGTCCCGGAAATATCCAGAGCAATATGGAAAGTTTCCTTTTCCGTGTCCTCTCCGGTGAGGCAGGTTGCACGGCTCAGGCGGGCCAGTGCCGGTGTGGTGCGGGTAATACCCGTCGGCAGGGCTGGGGCAGGCCGTGCAGGAGCAGGCGGGGGCGAGGCTGACGCTGACGGTCCGAGTGCTGCAAGCAGATGGCCCTTCCACGCCTCCACGGCATCTTCATAATCCGGTTCACAGTCAACGCGGGGGAGGAGAGGGGAGGCTCCAAGGTTAGCCAGTTTTTCATCCAGAGCACGGCCAAATCCGCAGAAGCTGGCATAGGAGGAATCTCCAAGCGCCAGCACGGCGTAGCGTAAATCTGCCAGAGGTGTTTTATGTTGCCGCAACGCATCCCAGAACGGTGCGGCCGTGTCCGGGGCATCCCCGTCCCCAAACGTGGAGACCAGAAAAAGGCCTGTGCCTGAGAGCGCGGACGGATCACACTCCGTCAGTTCTGCCAGACGCACAGACAGGCCGTTGCCTTGCAGCCATGCGGCAATTTCTGCGGCCAGAGCTTCTGTTCGCCCGGTCTGGGAGGCCCACCAGACGGTCAGAGCGGGCGCGCTGGCTGATGGTGATGCCAATGCTGACGTCGTGGCCGGATGTGGGGCCTCCACAGTCCTTGTGCGGGAATAAAGTCCGGCCAGCAGACCATTCAGATGGGTGGCCTGCTGCGCGGAGAGCGGTGCTGTTGCCGGGATAACCGGCAAAGTGCCCTCTGGCGGATTGAGGCGGAGACCATCCAGAAACCCGCTGATCCAGACACGGCTTTCTTCTGAAAATGTGATCGTGCTCAGCTCAGCAAGGCCGAGATGGCGGGCGAGGTGGTCTGGAGGCATGGTCCTCTCCTGTGCAGAAGGCGGTGCGGTCTGAACGCGGGTGAGGGAAACGGCGCAATGTTTAATGCCCGGTTGCAGGGAAACCGGGTCAATCGCGTCGGACGTCACAGCATTGATGCAGAGTTCTTTGCCAAACCGGTCATTCCAGTGGAAGGGCGCGAAACAGGTCCCCGGAGAAACACGGCTGGACACAAGAGCGGGGAGTGTCGCTGTACCCCGGCGTGACCGGATTTCTACGGCGTCCTGCTGACTTAGTCCGAGTTTTTCTGCATCTTCCGGCGCAATTTCTAAAAACGGACCAGTATTCAGCTTGTTAAGCTGTGCCACCCGGCCTGTTTTGGTCAGGGTATGCCACTGATGTTGCAGGCGGCCTGTGTTGAGCAGGAAGGGAAAGGCGTCATCCGGCTCTTCCTCCCGCGGCATCCATGGGCGTGCAAAAAACACAGCTTTGCCCGATGGGGTCGCAAAGACGGGATAGGCCTCCGGGTCCGGCCGATAGCGGATGGGGTGGCGCGTCGCCTCATCTCCTGCCGCAGCAGGCCATTGCACAGGCCCGCTCAGGAGGCGTGCATGGCTTACGCCGGAAATATCATATCCTGTCACAGGATTTGCAAATCTGCTTGCTTCCGCAAAAACTTCCGCCGCAGAGGCAAAGGAGAACCCGTCTTCAAACCCCATGGCACAGGCCACGCGGGCAATAATCTGCCAGTCCGGCAGGGCCTCGCCGGGTGGGCGGACGGCCTGCCGGGCCAGCGTCATGGTCCTGTCGGAATTCACCTGGACTCCGTCACCCTCTGCCCAGAGTGCGCCGGGCAGAAGGATATCGGCATACTGGCCTGTTTCCGTATCTGCGTAAGCATCCTGCACAATAACCAGTTCTGCTTTTTCAAGAGCAGAGAGAACAGTGCCGCGCCGGGGGACGGTTGCCACCGGGTTAGTGCAGATAATCCAGCAGGCTTTAATTTCCCCGGCGGCCATGGCGCCAAACATGGCAATCGCTCCCTGACTGCCCTCAGCCCGGATGGTGCTGGGCGGTAAACCCCACTGAGTTTCACAAAAAGCTCTGTCTTTTTCAGAAAGGGCTGTGCGCTGGCCCGGTAGACCGGGGCCCATATAGCCCATTTCCCGCCCCCCCATGGCGTTGGGCTGGCCAGTGAGGGAGAAAGGGCCAGAACCCGGCCTGCACAGGCTGCCCGTTGCCAGATGCAGGTTGCACAAGGCATTGGTGTGCCATGCACCGGAAACGCTCTGGTTCAGTCCCATGGTCCAGAGGGACATCCACGCCCCGGCTTCGGCAATCCAGTGTGCTGCGGTGCGGATATCTGTTTCCGCAAGGCCGGTTATGTCCGCAACACGGGGTGGTGTGTACTCTGCCAGAAAAGCGGGCAGGTCGTCCCAGCCTGTGGTGCAGGCGTTGATAAAGGTCCTATCAAGCGCATCGGCTTCCATAAGCAGAAATAGCAGACCGTTAAGTAAAGCGAGATCTGTGCCCGGCCTTATTTGTAAAAACAGGTCTGCTTTCTCGGCTGTGGCGGTGCGCCGGGGGTCCACAACAATCAGCTTTGCCCCGGCACGTTTCCGGTCCATCAGGCGCAGAAACAGGATGGGGTGACAATCCGCCATATTCGCCCCGATAACGAAGAACAGATCGCTACAGTCAAAATCTTCGTAAGAGCCGGGAGGAGCGTCTGCCCCCAGAGATAATTTATAGCCAGTGCCCGCAGCCGCCATGCACAGCCGGGAATTGGATTCAATATGGGGCGTGCGCAGATACCCTTTGACCAGTTTGTTAGCGAGGTACTGGGCCTCCATGGACATCTGCCCGGAAACATAGAGTGCAATGGCATCGGGGCCATCTGTGTCCAGAATAGTCCGCAGGCGTCTGGCAGTTTCCTGAATGGCAATATCTATTGGCGCAGGATCTGGCGTGCTGGCGCGGTCTTTCCGCAGCAGCGCGGTCTCTAAGCGCGCGGGGGAAGTTATGGGTTTGTCGCAGGAACTCCCCTTTGTGCACAGCCGTCCTTTATTGGCCGGATGCTCAGTATCGCCGCGCACCCGGACAATTTTCTGGTCTTCCACCTCCATCACAATGCCACATCCCACACCGCAGTAGGGGCAGACAGAACGGATGTCCTGGCACGTCATAAACGTTACGCCATGAGGGTTTCCAGAGGGCGGGTTGTTGTGCGGGCACGGATTTCCACTCGTCCCTGATGCAGCCGCGCCTCCCATGCCTGAACAGAGCGGGAGGCATCCTCCAGACAGGTTCCGGTCTCAAGATTGAAATGTTGCTTGTAGAGCGGAGAGGCCACAACAGGCTGCCCCTTCAGGTCTCCTATCATTCCGCGCCCCAGCACATTGGCGTGTGAGAACGGGTCATGGTTATCAATGGCAAAAACCCGACCCTCTCCGGCTGTATCCGGAAGGTAGAACAGAGCGATCTGTGTGGTTCCAAGCAGGGCGACAACACCCGAGCGCGCAACAAGATCCCGCTGCGCGCACAAATCCGTCCAGTCTGCCGGGCCTGCTGCAACAGCCTGCTCAGGCTGGTTCTCCGCAGGTTTAACCTGATCCCGTTCCGGAACGGTGCGGATATTCGGGTCCGGACGGCTGTCATTCACAAATGTGCGGAAGCGCTTCAGCTTTTCTTCATCCGTCAGCGCGTCTTTCCATTCGCAGTGGTAGGTGTCCACCACATGCTGCATCTGCTGTTCCAGTTCAGCACAGATACCAAGGCTATCGTTGATGATAACATCTTTCAGATAGTCCAG
Source organism: Acetobacter sp. P1H12_c (assembly GCF_018811975.1). Taxonomy (NCBI): domain Bacteria; kingdom Pseudomonadati; phylum Pseudomonadota; class Alphaproteobacteria; order Acetobacterales; family Acetobacteraceae; genus Acetobacter; species Acetobacter sp. P1H12_c. The sequence continues at coordinate 32,382 of NZ_JACRVR010000022.1, forward strand.
CCCACCCTCCAGCGTTTCACGCCAGACAGAGGTTCTCTGAAGTTTATCCGCAGTACGGATGTAAAACATCAGGAAACGGTCGATATATTTGACCAGAGTTTCAGAATCGAGGTCTGTTGCAAAAAGCTCCGCATGGCGGGGGCGCATGCCGCCATTCCCGCAGACATACAGATTCCAGCCATTTTCAGTAGCAATAACGCCCACATCCTTGCTCTGGGCCTCAGCACATTCCCGCGTGCACCCGGAGACAGCAAATTTGAGCTTATGGGGTGACCGCAGGCCCTTATAGCGGTTTTCCAGGTCAAGCGCCTTGCCAACACTATCCTGCACCCCATAGCGGCACCATGTGCTGCCTACGCAGGATTTTACAGTGCGGGTGGATTTTCCATACGCATGACCGGTCTCAAACCCGGCATCCAGCAATTCACGCCAGATCTCAGGTAACTGGTGGAGTTGCGCGCCAAACAGATCCACGCGCTGCCCACCGGTAATTTTGGTATAGAGGTTATATTTCTTGGCGACCTGCCCCAGCACAATCAGCTTGTCGGGGGTGATTTCCCCTCCGGCAATACGCGGCACAACGGAATAGGTCCCGTTTTTCTGCATATTGCCCATAAAGGTGTCGTTTGTATCTTGCAGAGGGATATAGAGCGGGTCCGTAATGGGTTTGTTCCACGCGGAAGCAAGGATCGAGCCGACTGTTGGTTTACAGATTTCGCAGCCCAGCCCGCCATTGCCATACTGCTCCAGCAGGTCTTCAAAACTCCGGAGATTATGGACACGGACAAGAGAATACAATTCCTGCCGGGTGTAGGAGAAATGTTCGCACAGGCTTTTATCAACCGTCATGCCACGGGCTGTCAGCTCTGCTTCAAAAACACTTTTTAGCAGGCCGCTGCACCCGCCGCAGCCGGTGCTGGCTTTGGTGTCGGCTTTCAGAGTTGCGAGGTCCGTGCAGCCCTGTTCAATAGCCGTGCTGATCGCGCCTTTGGTCACATTATGGCAGGAACAGATGGTTGCTGTATCAGGCAGGGCATCCGCGCCCAGAAGTTCAGCTCCCTCACCGCGCGGCAGGATCAGCACGGCCGGGTCTGCCGGGGGGACAATGCCATTCTGCACATACTGAAAAATTGTGTCGTAGTAAGAGTTATCTCCAACGAGCACAGCACCGGTTACGCGCGAACCATCGGCGGAAAGCACAAGCCTGCGGTAAGACCCTTCGGCTTCCCCAATGAAGCGATAGCTGGTGGAGCCGGGTTCCTGCCCGTGGGCATCCCCGATGGAGCCGACATCGACCCCCTGAAGTTTAAGCTTTGTGGACATATCCGCGCCGGTAAAAGCGGCATCCGCCTCTCCGGCAAGCAGGGCGGCCACCGTGCGGGCCATGGTATAGCCGGGGGCGACAAGACCAAAAATCTGCCCTTCCCACAACGCACATTCCCCAATGGCAAGAATGTCCGGGTCTGATGTGCGGCACTGATTATCCACAACAATGCCGCCACGCGGCCCGATCTCCAGCCCGCAGGCCCGGCCCGGCATATCCTGTGGCTGAATCCCTGCGGAAAAGACAACCATATCTGTTTCCAGCGTGGTGCCATCAGCAAAAACCAGTTTGTGCCGGTGCGCCGTGCCCGCAACAATTTCTTTTGTAACGTGCAGAACACGCACATCAATGCCGAGGGCTTCAATCCGATGTTTGAGGGCGCGGCCCCCCTCTTCATCAAGCTGGGCTGGCATCAGGTGGCTGCCAAGCTGAATAACGCTGACATCCAGCCCCAGAACTTTCAGGGCATTGGCGGCTTCCAGCCCCAGAAGCCCACCCCCAATTACGGTACCATGCCGGGCACCTTCTGCCGCCGCGCGGATCAGGTCCAGATCTTCCAGCGTCCGGTAGACCAGACCGGCGGTGCCGGTATTGCCCGGTACAGGCGGCACAAACGGGCGGGAGCCGGTTGCAAGAATCAGTGTGCTGTAAGGCAGGCATCCATCTTCGGCGGTAATGGTTTTTTGCGCCCGGTCAATGTCCGTCACTCGGCTGTTCAGGTGGAGTGTGATGCCGTGGTTCGTATGGAAATCGTCCTGATGCAGACGCAGGGCCAGCGCATCCTGTCCGCTCATATAATCCGTCAGATGCACACGGTCATACGCATGGTGGCGTTCTTCGCCAAAAACATGGATCTGATGCGTCTCATGCAGGCCATGCATAATGAGCTGCTCTGCGCAGTAATGGCCAACCATGCCGTTGCCGACAATGATGATGTTGTCTTTGATGGTCATTGGTTTGCCCTCTGCTTTTAAAATTTGAATTCCAGCGTTTGCATGTAGAGCGCGCCCTCTTTGGCGCCGACAGTGCGCATCCCGCGTGAGAGCAGAATGCCTTCAATATCGTGCGTCCAGGCCCAGTGCGGCGCAAAGTTCCAGGAAAGCTGGGTGTAGGGCATGACGCCGGTAAACCCGCCATGCAGGTTGTCACGCCAGTTATAAATTTTACTGTTGCCGCCATAAACGGCGTCCTGTGTGCTGGCGCGCCAGAAGAACGGCACGTGCAGCTTCAGGTGCAGGGTCGGGTGCATGGTAAAATTGGCAATCGGCCCGACACCAATCAGGTTTTGTGACGTCAGGGAAAGAGAGAGATCGTTATAATAAGGCAGCGGGACAAAAGGCGTTGCAAACGTGCCGACCGCGCCGCCCTGACTACGGTCAGACCCACCGGAGAACAGGTCAGCCTGCACGCCAAAGCCCGGTTTGCCCGCCCAGTCCGCGCGTGTGTACGTTATGCTGCCATTCACCGCATAAGCGCGCACGGAGCGTGTGCTCTGGCTTGTTTTGGCCGGACGAAACTCCCCACCCTGAAAAATACCTGTCAGATTTGTAGAAAACGGACCGACATTCCCCCACAGGCGCAGCCCGACATTATCCCGGCGGGAAGAGCCTTTCTGCACACTCCCCTGTGCTGCGGCAGGGATGGAAGCCGCAGCGCCGCCATACAGGTATCCAAGGAAAAACAGATCCGCAAACATCTGGCTTTTCTGGCCCATGAACTGAAAAGCGGGGAGTGCTGTGGACGTATAGGCACCATACAGGCGCGCATTATAATTTGTGCCGTCTGCAAAAACTTTTTGCGGCAGCTTGTTTGTTTGCATGAAGTCGAACAGGTCGATCCTGAAGCGGTTCCACACGGCATATCCGCGGAAGCCGTCCCATGTCTGCTGCACGTTTGTCAGGTCACGCGGGGACTGTAGGGAAACGGGTGCATCCAGAAAAATCTGTCTGCCGCCGATAACACCCATCTGCGCCCCAAGAAGACGGCCTTTAACTTCCAGAATCCCTTGCTGGAGGTCCAGACTTTCGCGCTGGGCGCCCGTCTGGTAGCCGTATGTGTTGGAACCACCTGCCACGCCATACAGGAATTCCGCATAAGCCCGCACATGCTCTCCCAGATGCAGGTCTGCGCCATACTGGTTGCGGAGCAGAACACGGCTGGCATTTGTTTTGCCTGCCTGACCGAGCAGGGGCTGATTTTCAAAAATATACCGTAGCCGTTCTTCCCCGCTGAAGCTCATCCAGATACTGCCGCTATCATTAAGGCGGACGTATTTCAGGCGGTTGAACCAGTCATTTTTCCGAATGTTCTGTGGGGTGCGGGCCAGAGGACTCCAGTCTTCCGTCCAGCGGGCCTGACCGTAGCCATTCACAACCCCAAACCCGGAAGCGGCACCGTTTCCGGCGTTAAAGATATTCCAGTCGGGGTGATAGACCGCCCCTTTTAGAATGGCCTTCTTGTCTGGCAGAGGAAGCACCGGAACTGCGACAACGGGCGTCAGAGGCGTCACTGCGGCAGGAAAAGGCGTTTTCTGGGGTACGGATTTCTGCTCTGCCGCCCATGCGGTGCCGCTCAGCGCGACACTCAGAACAAGGCTTCCACTTTTCCAGCTCTGGAAACAGCGTAAAATACGTTTCATTGCGCACGCTCCGTCCAGCGGGCGTGGCAGCCAGTGACGCACCCGCACGCGACGAAACAGACAAGTGCAAAAATGAAAAAGCCGGGGCCGTAGGAACCCGTCGTCTGACGTGCGGCGCCAAGGGAGGAGGCGAGGTAGAAGCCGCCCACCCCGCCAGCCATGCCAACAAGACCCGTCAGAATACCGACCTGCTGCGGGAACCGGATCGGCACAAGCTGAAAGACCGCGCCGTTCCCCAGCCCCAACGTCACCATACCCAGAAAGAAAGCGCCAAACGCCAGAAAGACAGAAGGAAGCCCCGTTGAGATCAGCAGGAAAATAAGCCCTGCTACCCCATAAATCAGCATCAGCGCCTTTGTGCCGCCAATACGGTCCGCAAGAGCCCCGCCAACCGGACGGATGAAAGAACCGGCAAAAACCACAAAGGCGGTGCACGCCCCTGCGGTGGCCGGGGCCAGATGGTACTGATCATTGAAGTAGATGGTCAGAAAGGCCGCCAGACCGACAAATCCGCCGAACGTGACGCTATAGAAGAACATCAAAGCCCAGCAGCCGCCCGATTTCAGGATCGGCCCCCATGAAGACAGGGACGGCATGGACGGACGGCTCGCCGGTTCCCGTGCCAGACACAAAAAGGCAATCAGCACTGCAATCAGCGGCAGCGTTGCCAGCCCCAGAACATTCAGCCAGCCCACCATGGCAGCCAGACCGGGCGCGAACAGGGATGCCAGAGCCGTGCCGGAATTCCCGGCCCCTGCAATGCCCAGAGCCGTGCCCTGATAACGGGGCGGATACCAGACGGACGCAAGGGGCAGCGCAACAGCAAAGGACGCCCCCGCAATGCCCAGAACCAGAGCGACCCAGAACATGCTGAGATAGCTGTGTGGTGCCAGAAGCCATGTCAGCCAAAGCCCAAGAATAACATTCACCTGCGCCGCAATGGCGACACGGCGTGGACCAAACACATCCACCAGTGCTCCGGCAATCACCCGCAGGCCCGCCCCGGCCAGAACAGGGGTTGCGACGAGCAGCCCCTTCTGCCCGGCGTTCAGATGCAGGTCATGCGCAATGGAAATCCCAAGCGGGCCGAGGAGAACCCAGACCATGAACGAGACATCAAAATAGAGAAATGCGGCAAGCAGAGTCGGTGCGTGACCGGCTTTAAGAAACCCTTTGTCCACAGAACGTCTTCCAGATGGTCCGTATTTTCTGCACGGAAAACCATCGCTCTCTGAGCCAGCGAACCGCCATTGATCCGCCCTGTGTGCCGCGTCTGCCTTAACAAGAAGGCGCCTGTTCTTTCCGCCGCCGTTGACGGAAAGAAGAATGTCTTGGAACAGTAAGGCCGGAATAATCCGATGTCAAAATGATTTTCGGGAATAAATGGATTTTTAGCCTCACTATTTACAGCGGACTATAGACGATCAGGCTTTCTCGCTTCTCGCTTCTCGCTTCTCGCTTCTCGCTTCTCGCTCTGCGCGAATGGCGCACTTGTTTGTTTTGGCGGAACGCACGCTGTCTGCGGGGAACGTATTGTCAGCACAGAGGGGGGACGACGCTTTCATAACGGGGTTCGTCCCACCGCCCGCAATTCATGACAAATGTTATTCTGGATAAGCGCGATACGGCACAACGCCGCGGGCATCGCTACCGGTATCAAGCAAACGGCCTGACAGTGGGAGAGACCGGTGGCTGCAATTATCCCGGCTACAGGCCCGGCACCCCGGACCAATGGGAATAACCAGACTATGGTCATTCAGATCCAATCCGTCCGCATATACTGTTTGCGTGGCATCCTGAATATGACACCCAAGGACAATGGCGCTTTGCCGGGGCCTGTCTGTGTAATTACGCCCCTCGTGGGAGACGGTTCTGGCGACGTTCAGGTAAATTGTATTATCCGTCGTTTCTGAAAGTTGTACCTGCACCTGTCCGGGCGTGGCGAAAGCACGGAAAATATTCCACAACGGGCACGGTCCGCCAAAGCGCGCTTGTGAAAAACGATTGGCAGAAAAGCTTTTTAAAATATTTCCTGCAATATCAAGTTTGAGGAAGTAAAAAGGAATCCCTTCCATACCGGGGCGTTGCAGGGTGCTCAGGCGATGGCTGACCTGCTCAAAACTGACGCCAAAGTGCCTGCGGATACGTTCTACATCATACCGCATGGCCTGGGCAGTTTTTAGAAAGTTCTCGTAAGGAAGCAGAAGCGCACCAGCAAAATAATTACCCAGATAAACCCGTGCGAGCTGGAATGAGTTTTTATTTTTCGGTGCCGAGCGTTTTAAAATTCTGGTTATGAGTTTATCATAGTTTAATTGCCCGATAATCTGCGCCAGATAAAAGATACGACTTTCCTGCGTCTGGTTATAAGGCAGCATGATTGTGCTGCGCTGTCTGTTTATACGCCAGACCAGACCTTCCTGCTCCATTTCCGTGTCCTGCACGATGTGTAAGCCATGCTGTTCCTGCAGGAATGCGGCCAGAACGGGTTCAAGGTTGTCTTTATTTTCAGGAAGATTTTGATAAAAATTTTCGGCCGCGCAATCAAGTTCATGAAAATAGTTTTGCTTTTCCTGCACCCAGTTTCCAACCTCTTCATAAGGTTCGAGCGGTGCCGTATCCGGTAAGGAGGACGCTGCCCGCTGTTGCTCAAACATATAGGCGCGATAGAGCGTTAAAAAAGCATCACACAGAGCCGGTGCCTGTCTGGCAGCTTCAGCCATATGCGTCATGGTGAGAGAGACGTCTTTGAAAACAGGGTCTCCCATCGTCTCGCGCAGCGCCTGCAGCCTGTGGGCTTCGCGGGTGTCATTAAACCACGCGGGAGTCAGGGCGTACTGCTCACAAATCAGGTGCAGCAGCCGGTCGGGCAGGGGCCGATGGTTACGCTCCAGCTGGTTGAGATAGCTGAGCGATATGCCGAGCAGCGAGGCAAGCGTCTGCTGGGTCAGATTGTCGCGCTTGCGCAGTTCACGCAAACGCTGCCCAGCAAAAAGTTTCGTGCGGGTTACCGGCATGACAAAACTTCGCAAACTTCGCAAGTTCTGCAAATTCCTTCGCTTCTTTCCACTCTTATCTCTCTCCTGATTTTTGTTTTTGTTTGTCAGATTGCGTGTGTGTTCAGAGGCAAGATCAGGAATTTAAAACATGCAGTACCATGATGTTCGAGTGCACCCGGAAACTGAACGTCTGCCCCGTTCCGGGCAGCTCGCATGGAAGATAGCACAGGTCGCGGCTGACCCTGTTCCTGTTGACATTGAAGTTACGGAAATGGTTGTCAACCGGTTGATTGATAACGCTTCCGTGGCTGTTGCCTCCCTTAACCGCCATTCTGTTGTGAGCGCACGGGCCGAGGCTCTGGCGCATCGGCGCCCCAACGGGGCAACGCTGTTTGGCATGGGGCCGGATATCCGGGTGCATGCCGAATGGGCTGCCTGGGCGAACGGAACTGCGGTGCGTGAGCTTGACTATCATGACACATTTCTGGCTGCTGAATACTCGCATCCGGGCGATAATCTGCCCGGTATTCTGGCGGTGGCCCAGCAGTGCCACCGCAGCGGCGCAGACTTTATCCGTGGCGCGGCCACGGGGTATGAAATTCAGATAGATCTGGCGCGCGCTATCTGCCTGCACAAGCACAAGATTGATCATGTTGCCCATCTCGGGCCATCCGTTGCCGCGGGCATCGGCACCCTGCTGCGTCTGCCCCCAGCAGTCATTTATCAGGCTATCGGGCAGGCCCTGCATGTGACGACGGCCACCCGGCAAAGCCGTAAGGGCGAGATTTCCTCATGGAAAGCCTATGCCCCGGCCCATGCTGGCAAAATGGCGGTCGAAGCTGTTGACCGTGCCATGATGGGGGAAACGGCTCCGGCTCCGATTTATGAAGGAGAAGATGGGTTTATCGCGTGGATGCTGGATGGGAAAAACGCGCAGTATCACGTGCCGCTTCCGGCACAGGGTGAAGCCAAGCGCGCCATTCTGTCGTCTTTCACCAAAGAGCATTCCGCGGAATATCAGAGTCAGGCGCTGATCGACCTCGCCTTTAAAATGGGGCGGAAAATTTCTGACTGGGATGCGGTAGAGGATATTCTCATTGAGACCAGCCACCATACGCATTACGTGATTGGCACCGGCGCGAATGATCCGCAAAAGTTTGACCCGCATGCCTCGCGTGAAACACTGGATCACTCAATCATGTATATCGTTGCCGTCGCCTTGCAGGATGGGGCCTGGCACCATGAACGCTCTTACGCCCCCGAGCGGGCGCGGCGTGAGGATACTGTTCGGCTCTGGCGCAAAATTCATACGGTAGAAAAGCCTGAATGGACTGAACGCTACCACGATGCCAACCCCGACCGTAAGGCTTTTGGCGGGCGGATTATCATCCGTATGAAAGACGGCTCCGTTCTGGAAGACGAACTGGCTGTTGCCAATGCCCATACGCTCGGCGCAACGCCCTGGCAGCGCACGGATTATATCCGGAAATTCCGTACACTGTCTGAAGGCATTGTTCCTCAGGAAGAAGTCAGGCGGTTTCTGGATGTTGTTCAGAAGTTGCCTCAGTTGCAGGCGGGAGAATTGCACATGCTGGAACTTCAGTTGCCGGCAGCTTCACTCCAGCAAAGCAAAGCTGAAGGCATCTTCAATTTTGGTCAGTCCAGAACCGAGGCAGACGTCCCCAGACCCTCTGCCGTTCTGGCGTCCTAGAGCGTCGCCTTATCCATATGCCTTGCAGACAGGATAAAAATCATGACAACACATCTGCACAGAAAGCCCAAAAAATCAGTTGCCCTGTCCGGAACGGTTGCGGGCAATACGGCTCTCAGCACTGTAGGCCACAGCGGGAATGATCTTCATTATCGTGGATACGATATTAAAGATCTTGCCAAGAATTGCATGTTTGAAGAAGTGGCGCACCTGCTGATTTATGGCTATCTGCCAAATTCGCATGAACTGGCCTCCTACCAGCAGCATTTGATGCGGCTGCGCGAGATTCCGGCACTTGTCAAAAATGGTCTGGAATGTCTGCCTGCCGCCTCTCATCCGATGGATGTGATGCGGACCGCAGTGTCTTTGCTGGGGTGTGCCCTGCCGGAGCGGAGCGATTGCCCGGTGGCAGGCACGCGCGAGATTGCGGACAGGCTGGTCGCCTCCCTTGGGTCCATGCTGCTCTACTGGTATCACTTTTCCACGCATGGCCGCAGAATAGAGACCTTTACGCAGGATGAGACTGTTGGCGGGCATTTCCTGCATCTTTTGCATGGAGAAAAGGTGCCGGATGCGTGGGTGCAGGCGATGCATACCTCCCTTATTCTCTATGCCGAGCATGAGTTTAATGCTTCCACCTTTACGGCGCGTGTGGTCGCAGGCACAGGGTCGGACGTTTATTCTGCGGTCGGCGCTGCCATAGGTGCGCTGCGTGGCCCGAAACATGGCGGTGCGAATGAGGTGGCGCTGGATATTCAGCAGCGGTACCATACAGCGGACGATGCTGAGGCTGACATCTGCCGCCGTCTGGAAAACCGCGAAGTCATTATTGGCTTTGGGCACCCTGTTTATACAGTTGCTGACCCGCGCAACGAAATTATTAAAGACACAGCGCACGCTCTGGCGCGCCGTAATGGCACCATGCGGCTTTATAACGTAGCCGAGCGCATTGAGCGCGTTATGGGGGACAAGAAAAACATGTTCCCCAATCTGGATTGGTTCAGCGCGGTTTCTTATCAGGCCATGGGTGTTCCAACATCCATGTTCACACCTCTGTTTGTCATCTCCCGTGTGACAGGATGGTGCGCGCATATCATTGAACAGCGGGAAGATGGCAAGATTATTCGCCCCTCTGCCAATTACACAGGGCCAGACAACCGTCCTTTTGTCTCGATCCGTGAACGCGATGGACTGGAGAATGCAGCATGACATACCTTTCAGGAAATGATGCACCGGCATCGCCCGCAGGAACGCGCTTTCGGACCCTGCTGGATGGAAAAGACATTATGCGCATTCCGGGGGCACATAACGGGCAGGCCGCCTTGCAGGCGAAAGATGCAGGGTTTGAATCCCTCTATCTGTCTGGTGCGGCAATGTCGGCCAGTATGGGGCTGCCAGATCTTGGTATCATCACGATAGAAGATGTCTGCTTCTTTATTCGTCAGATTACGCGTGCATCCGGTCTGCCGCTTCTGGTGGATGGGGATACCGGCTATGGTGAAACCCTGAATGTCATGCACATGGTACGCGCATTTGAGGATGCCGGTGCCGCCGCCGTACATATTGAAGACCAGATTCTGCCTAAAAAATGCGGCCATCTGAACGATAAGAAGCTGGCGACACCTTATGAGATGGCTCAGAAAGTCGCCGCAGCCGTCAAGGCACGGCGCAAAATGGTGATTGTCGCCAGAACAGACGCCGCAGGGTCAGAAGGGCTGGAGGGTGCTGTGGCCCGGGCCAGACTCTACAGAGAAGCCGGGGCAGACGCTATTTTTCCGGAAGCACTGACGTCTGAAGAGATGTTCCGTGAATTTGCGCGGCGTCTGCCTGATGTGCCTCTGCTGGCGAATATGACCGAGTTCGGTCGTTCTCCGTTTTTCACGGCCGAGCAGTTTCAGGCCATGGGTTACCGTATGGTGATATGGCCAGTCAGTTCTCTGCGTGTTGCGAATAAAGCGCAGGCTGATCTGTACCGTACACTGGCGCAAAAAGGCAGTACGCAGGAGTTGCTGCCAAAAATGCAAACGCGTGAAGAGCTCTACAAAACAATTCGGTATTATGATTACGAGGCACTGGACCAGAGTATTGTTGCGACAGTGCTGCCCAGCGTCATTCCCGAAAAACAGAGCTGTCACGCCGCCTGATCTTCCGCCTGCCGGACAAAATAAAACAACAACAGAGCGAAAGCCATGTCCACTTTGTCCCTTATCCCCACGCACTCTCACCCGCATTACACCGCAAGCATGAGTCCGGCAGAGTTGCAGGCCATGCGCGCGCATGCGCAACAAAATCCGGAAGGCTTCTGGCTGGAGCAGGCCCGGCGTATCCACTGGCACCGTAAGCCAACGCAGGGGTTCCGGGGGTCATTTGAGGGAGATGTCTCCATCAAATGGTATGATGATGGCCATCTGAATGCCTCTGTCTGCTGTATTGACCGCCATCTTACCGCACGGGGTGATCAGGTCGCCCTGATCAGTCACAGGGAAGGGCGCCCCGGTGCAGAGCAGATAACCTATGCCATGCTGCATGAGCGCGTCTGTCGCCTTGCCAATGCGCTGACGGATCTTGGGGTGGAAAAAGGGGAACGTGTCGCTATCTCCCTGCCCATGATTTCCGAGGCCGTCGTGGCCATGCTGGCGTGCGCCCGGATCGGGGCTGTGCATGTTGTGCTGTTTGGCGGATTTTCAGCCGAAGGCATTGCGGAACGCCTGATGGATAGCGGGGCCGTGCTGGTTATGACCGCCAGTGAGGCCAGACGCGGCAACAAAACCATCCCGTTCAAACAGACGATGGATGATGCCTTACTGAAATGTGGCCAGAACTGCACCGTAAAATCCGTGCTGGTTGTCAGAACGTCTGACGCTGCCGTGCCCATGCTCCCCGGTCGTGACTATGATTATCATGATTTTGTAGACGGGTTTGAACCTGATTTCGTCCCCGTTGTCATGCCTGCGGAAGCACCGTTGTTTATGCTCTACACATCTGGCAGCACAGGAAAGCCGAAGGCTGTTGTGCATGCAACCGGGGGATATATGGTGTGGGCTGCCTACACAATGAGCATGGTTTACGCGCAAAAACCCGGCGATGTTTTATGGTGCACGGCGGATGTGGCGTGGATCACCGGGCATACCTCTGTTGTGTACGGACCACTGGCGAATGGTGGCACCACCATGATTTCGGATAGTCTGCCAAATGCGCCGCATGCCGGGCGGTGGCTTGATCTGATTGATGACTATAAAGTCACCATGTTGTTTACATCCCCGACGGCTGTCAGAGCCATGATGGCCGATGGTGATGCGGTTGTGCAGGCGCACAGTCTGGAAACGCTCCGGTTGCTTGGCGTTGCCGGGGAACCCATCAGTTCTGATGTGTGGATGTGGTATCATGATGTGATTGGCCGTGGAAAATGCCCGGTGGCGGATACATGGTGGCAGACTGAAACGGCTGGTGTTGTGCTGGGGCCGGTGCCGGGTGCCCAGCCCTTAAAACCCGGTTCAGCCAGCACGCCCCTGCCGGGACTGGATCTGGCTCTGGCTGATCCGCAAGGTCGTATTCAGGAAAACTCTGCGGAAGGAAGCCTGTGTATTGCGAGATCCTGGCCCGGACAGGCCAGAACAATCTGGCGCGACCATGAACGTTTTTGCAAAACGTATTTTTCTATGGTGCCCGGATTTTATTTTACCGGCGATGGCGCCCGGCGGGATGATGATGGTTATTACTGGATTACGGGCAGAATGGATGATGTGATTAATGTTGCTGGTCACAGGCTTGGCACGGCAGAAGTGGAAGATGTTCTGGCGACGGACCATCGTTTGTTAGAAAGTGCCGCTGTTGGCGTGCCGCATCCTGTTAAAGGGCAGGCGCTGGTGGTTTTTGCAATCGCCCGTAAAAATGTCACAGCGCAGCCAACAGAGGCAGGGATTAAACGCATGGTGGCCGACGCTCTGGGCCGCTATGCAATGCCGGAAACTGTTTATCTGGTTCCTGATTTGCCGCGCACGCGTTCTGGTAAAATAGTGCGTCGTCTTCTGCGTAAAATCGCAAGTGGTGAAATCGAAAACTTTGGTGATCTGTCCACTTTGACAGATCAGGAAATCGTTCAGACAATTTGCAATTTCGTGCAGGAAAAACACGGTATGGGCTCTACTCCCTTGATCTTACAGGCATGAAGAGCATCCCTCCTGTCTGATCAGGACAAACCCGTCAGGATCAGGCTCCTTGCGCTGATGTAGGAGAGGGGACCTGCGGCGACGCGACGTTTCGGTATGACGTTCTCAACACAGTCGTCATACCGAAGTACGATGCGTCGCCTGATCTGCCTGCTCAGTCACGGCCCTTCGTTGCCATATAAGCATGAAAAACGCCGAAAGATGTGTGTTTGCGCACGTTTGCAAACCCGGCCTGTTTCAGGTTCTGGAGGATCTGCTCTGGGGGAATACAGTGTTCAATCGTGTCCCAGTAATAGGCCATCAGGGTCCGGCTTTCGCGGGATGCGGTAACGCCTGAGAGAAACGGCACGACCTTTCCCAGATAAAAGCGCAGAAAGGCTTGCACTGCGGGGGAACGTGCCCGCCCTATTTCAAGAATAAGCAGGTTGCCGCCGGGTTTAAGAACCTGCAGATACCCCCTGAATGTCGCATTCAGATCGCGGACATGGCGCAGAGCGTATCCCATGCTGAGCATATCCATGCTGTTCTCAGCAAAAGGCAGAGCCTGCGCATCCGCCTGCACGACCTGAATGGGCAGCTTGCGGCGGCACTCCGCTAACATCCCCTGACTCATATCCAGCCCGACAATGTTTGCCGGGGCGGTGAGTGTTGCGGCTTCCTGCGCGACCAGCCCTGTGCCGGTTGCAACATCAAGGAGCCTGTGTCCCTGACACAGGCCCGCTGTGCGCAGCATCCATCTGCGGTACCATTTGCCAGACCCAAGAGAAAAGATGCTGTTAATGCGGTCATAATAACTGGCGGTGCGATCAAAAATAGACCGAATAAAAACCGCGCGTTCGCTGCCATTCTCGTAATAAGCCGGGAGCACAGGGTGTGGGGGGCAGGGGTTTTGATCAGGCATAAAAAAGATCGCTTCTCAAAGGCGGGGTGATCGGGTCATATCGTAATTATGGGAGGCGGAACAGCCTTGTTCCTGTGGTGCTGGAGTTCTCTTCTGTTATGCCGGACGCGTTTCGCTGTGTTGTCCTGATCCCGTCTTATAATTCAGGCAAGTTGCTACGGCGCACGGTGTCTGAGGTTCTGGTCGTGTGGCCGGATGTTGTTGTGGTGAGTGATGGCAGTCAGGATGGCAGCCAGCATGCGCTTGATGATCTGCTGTTACAGCATGCAGGCCTGCATCTTGTCCGCTTGCAACGCAATGGCGGGAAAGGGCGGGCGGTTTTATACGGCGCACAATGGGCGGAGCAGGCGGGCTTTACACATATTCTCACGATGGATGCCGATGGCCAGCATCCGGCACAGGACCTGCCGGACTTTATGGCGGCCGGACGCCAGAACCCACAGGCTATGATTCTCGGGAAACCGGTGTTCGGTCCCGAGGCCCCGGCTGTACGGGTTTGGGGGCGAAAACTGTCTAATGGTCTGGTATGGCTGGAAACTGGCGGTGTGGTGCAGGACTGCCTGTTCGGGTTCAGGATTTATCCTCTTAAGCCCTTCCTGCAGGCCATGCGGATGTCCCATTTTATGCGTGGCTTTGATTTTGACCCGGAAATTGCGGTGCGGCTGGTGTGGATGGGGGTTCCTGCCTGCAACAAGGCAACGCCTGTGCGTTATCTTGAAAAATCTGAAGGAGGGATTTCACATTTTCATTATGGGAGAGATAACGCCCGCCTGATCTTTATGCATGTCAGACTCATCCTGACGTGGGTCTGGAAGAGGCTTTGCGGAAAGCGGAGACTGTTTCCCGCAGAGAAACATGCTCAAAATTGCGGATCACACGGCGTCTGACGTACGCTTCAACCAGCATAATGCCCGCAGCGCACGCAAACGTTCCTCCTGATAACGGCCAGCGCCATGATCCGTCTGGGCCTGCCAGCGCCAGAACTGCGGGGGCCAGCAATGCTCCGGCAAAAAAGAGCGCCCAGAAGAGGGTCAAAAACCGCGTGTAGCGCGCCACATCTGCGCGTAACGGCCCGTGCACCTGCTGCGCCACGCGGGAAATCAGGGGCGTGTGTGCGGGGAGCAGGGAACAGGCAAATGTGCCCAGCAAGGCCCCCAGCGGGACCACATAGATGAGAAGGGTATCGGTAGTGCGCGCCTGCTGGGGACAATAAACCCCGAAAAGGCAGAAAAGAAGGGTGCAGCACGCTACAGTCAGAATATGCCTGCTCAACAGGGCGAGCGCTGTGCCTTGCAGTAAAATAATAAGAGGAACATTCAGGCTGTTTATAGCGGAAAAATGAGCGATATGCCCTAAAACAAGCGAGAGAAAAAACACCGCAATGCCTAGAATCTTTTTTGCGGGCATGGCTCTGCTTCTGTTATAGCGTGGCTTTTCTTCATGCATTGTTTATGTTAGCTGACTCATTCAATCTGCATTTTAACGATGAGATTATGCTGTGAATACGACGAGTTCTCCCGCATCGCAAACCCCCTTTGAACATGAAGTGGCTGAACGGCTGGTCGAGGCATTGCAGCTCGAAGTCACAGCGTCCGAAATTGAGCCGGAAGCCCCCCTGTTTGGGGAGGGTCTGGGTCTTGATTCCATTGATGCGCTTGAAATCTCTCTGCTGGTCGGGCGTGATTATGGCGTCACCCTGCGGTCTGATAACCCGGACAATAAGCAGATTTTCAGCTCTTTGCGGGCGCTGTGCCAGTATTTGCAGGCTAACCGTTCCTCTGCCGGATAAATCCTGTTGAGCAAGGGCGTGGGAAACCGGAACTGGCCAGACTTGTCCCTGCTCTATGCGCCGGAACGCGAGGTGTTTGTCACCTCGGCAGGGCCAGTCACCGGACAGGCTTTCTTGCGGGCAGCGCATCGTCTGGCGGAAAATCTGCCAGATCAGCCCGTGGTGCCGGTCTGCGCGGATGTGTTTCTTTTCTCCCTGCTTTTTGCGGCGACCCTGATAAAGGGCCAGTATGTGCTGCTCTCAAGTGACCGGTCATCAGCCCGGCTGGCTGAACTGGCGCAGCAGCACAACGCCGTCTGTATTGCTCTGGCCGGAGACCCTGAAGTCTTTCAGTTGCCCGCTGGCGGCAAAGTTTTACAGAGTGAGGTCCCTCTTTCTGATGATTCGCCTCTGAGCGGACACCGTGCTTTTAATCCGGTTATAGATGCCGGGCGTCTGGTTGCCGTCGTGTTTACGTCTGGCAGCACAGGGCAGCCTGTCGGACATGAAAAATATTGGGGAGGGCTTGTGACCAGAAGCGTCACGGCCCGTGTCCTGCTTGACCCGGAAGCCGGGCCAGCGTCTCTGGTCGGCACGGTGCCGCCGTATCATATGTATGGTTTTGAGACACTGGTGCTACAGGCGCTGAATACCCGCGTTAAAACCATCGCGGGGGCAGATCATTACCCGGCAGACTGGGTTGCCCGGCTGGAGAAAGCCTCTGCTCCGCGTATTCTGGTCACAACTCCTCTGCAATTGCGGGGGCTGGTAAAGTCGGGCCTGACGGTTCCCGCCGTGCGGCGTGTCGTATCGGCGTCGGCACCCTTGCCTGAAAAGCTGGCAGAAGAAGCCGAGCGTTTTCTAAAGACTGAAGTGACTGAAATCTATGGGTCAACCGAGACAGGCTCGGTCGCCATCCGGCGCACCCTGAGCGGCCCGTACTGGAGCTGGTACCGGGATATCGGGTTGCAGACTCTGGCTGACGGGCGGGTGGAACTCTCGGCTCCCGGTGCGTTGAACCATGTTCTGGCGGACTTTATAGAAACGGGTGAGGCAGGAACCTTCAAGTTGCTCGGGCGTGTCACGGATCTGCTGAAACTGGGTGGCAAGCGCGGCTCTCTGGCTGCGCTGAATGCTGTGCTCAATAGTCTGCCGGGGGTTGAGGACGGGGCGTTTCTGCCGCCGGATATGTCCGGGGCAGACCCACAGGCACGCATGCAGGCGTTTGTTGTCGCCCCCACAGTGGCAGCGGAGACCCTGTTACAGGCGCTACGGCCTTTGATAGACCCGGTTTTTTTGCCCCGTCGTCTTGTTCCGGTCGCCGCATTGCCGCGCAATGCGGTGGGGAAACTGACTTTGCAGGCTTTGCGTGAGCTGGCAGCCGCGCAAAACGTGGAAGAGGAAATTGGCACTTTTACCGTGCCGCGTGATCATCCCTGTCTGGCAGGCCACTTTCCGAGGCAGCCGGTTGTGCCCGGTGTTCTGCTGCTGGAGGCAGCCTGCGCCTTGCTGAATGAGCCGGGCTTTGAGTGTGACATGGTCAAGTTTCTGCATCCTGTTTTGCCAGAACAACCCGTGGTGTTTTCCATGCGGCAGGCGGGAGAGTCCCTGCGCCTGACGGGCCGTTGTCTGGGGAATGTCGTGCTGCGTGCGGTGCTCAGGGCGCGTCCCGTTGAAGGCTGAGACCGATCATCGGTGGGTGGTGCCGGAACGCGGGAATCGTGCGGCCATGGCGCTGGCAATCTGGCTGGCAAAGCGCCTTGGCTGGCGGCGTCTGCGGGTTTTGCTCTGGCCGATAACCTTCTATTTTTTCCTCTGCCACGCCAGAGCACGCCGGGCATCCCGCATTTATCTGTCCCGTATTTTGCGGGAAAGGGCGGGTAACCGGCTGGTAGTGCGGCACTTTCACAGCTTTGCTCAGGCCGTGCTTGACAGACTATTTTTTCTGATGGCTCCCCAGACCATGCCCGCCGTCCGCTGCACCGGCCGGGAGGTCTTTCTGCGGGCGATGGAGCGCGGGCAGGGGTGCCTGTTGCTGGGCGCCCATATCGGGTCTTTCGAGGCGTTGCGTGCTCTGGGGCGTGACCATGCCATTACTCTGAAAATGGTGATGTACCGCTCCAACCTCGGCGGGGCCACGCAGGTTCTGGAAGCACTGGACCCGTCTTATCAGAACAGCATCATCCCCATAGGCCAGCCCGACACCATGCTGCGGGTGGCGGAAAGTCTGCAACAGGGGCACGTCATTGGTATGCTCGGAGACCGCTCCCCGGCAACGGGGCGGACGGTTACGGTCCCTTTTCTGGGGAAGGCCATTACTCTGCCCGAAGGCCCGTACCGGCTGGCTCTGGCAACGGGAGCCCCTATTCTTCTGGTGTGTGCCACCCGAGGTGCGGACGGGGCGTACGCGGTACGTGTCCGTCGTCGAAAGATTTGGGACTATGGATGGTGTGAAATAACGGAGGGTCTGGCCCATCTGATTATGATGTTTAGGCGGCACGCTGCTGATGAAGCAAGCGTCGTTTCTGGATGGTAGCTCTTTTGATGCGCTCACGTTCGAGCAGGATTGTCTGCCCCCGTCCGAACCAGACATCTGCCGGCGTGAGATTGTTGAGGCTCTCGTGATAGCGGCGCTGATTATAGTTTTCGACGAATGCCTCGATC
>NZ_JACRVR010000023.1:0-48759 GCF_018811975.1 Acetobacter sp. P1H12_c
AGCGGCACAGAAGGCCATTGAGCAGGCAGGGGCGGAACTGATGTTCCTTCCGCCATACAGCCCGGACTTCAATCCCATCGAAATGGCCTTCTCAAAACTCAAGGCCTTGCTGCGCGCCAAAGCTGAACGGACTGTCGGTGCTCTGTGGGATACCGTCGGCGCACTGCTTCCGGCTTTCACTCCCAGTCAATGCGCCAGTTTCTTTACAGCCTCTGGATATGAACCAGATTAAAGTGGAACCGCTCTAGCAGGCCCGCAACCTGCAACACACGCAGATCATGAATCAGTTCAAAAAACTCGGGTGACCCCCGCCCGACGCCGCTGCCAATGGCCCCGGCATTGTTAATGAGGTTAATGGACTGCACAGCCAGACGGAACAGCACATCAATGGGCAAACCGCCCATGGCCAGAGGCAGCAGGCTGCCAATGGGCATGGGGCGCAGGAAGCTTTGCGCGTAGGCATCACCCGTAACGGGCTGAAAGGTAAAGGTCGGACTTTCCTGAAACTGCACACCCGCGCCGCCGCTTGGCCGGATGGGGGTGTCCGTTCCCACACCAATGGAGAGGCTGCGCTGGAGCTGATATCCGGAAATTAACTGTGTGGTGTCCAGAAAACCCGGCGTGTCCGCATAGCGCAGGCGGACAATGTTCAGCAGAGTCTGGCGTTTCCCGGCGGCAATGAGAGACAGGGAATAATCGCTCTGGTCCTGATCCAGCCGTTGTGACCCGAGATTGTAGCAGCCGGTTAAAAGCAGCAGGGCACCAAGCAGGAGTCTGGGAGCGGCTTTATACATAGAGCAGAGGTCCGGATGGAGGAATTCGGGTCTTTGTTCCGCAGGATGCGAGGCTGGCCCGGAGGGTAGCCTCCAGAGGATAGCCTCGCGCCGGATTTAACCTTTTACGCGCTCAATCTGGGCACCACAGGCCGCCAGTTTACGTTCCACGGCCTCATAGCCCCGATCCAGATGATAGACGCGGCTGAGGATGGTCTCACCGTGGGCGGCAAGGCCCGCCAGAATGAGTGAGAAGGAGGCACGCAGGTCCGTTGCCATCACAGGGGCGCCAGACAGGCTATGCACACCCCGGATAATGGCGGAAGATCCGTGGACGTTAATGCGGGCCCCCATCCGGTTGAGTTCCGGCACATGCATGAACCGGTTTTCAAAAATCGTTTCCGTGATCATGGAGGCACCTTCCGCGACGGAAAGCAGCGCCATGAACTGCGCCTGCATATCGGTGGGGAAGCCCGGATAGGGTTCCGTCATGATATCAATACCGCGCAGTGCACCGGTGCGGCGGACGCGCATGGCGTCCCCTTCCTGCGTGACTTCCACCCCGGCTTCTTCAAAAGCGCGGACAACAGCGCCCAGATGGTCCACATTGCCGCCGACAAGGCGTAGATCCCCGCCCGTAATGGCGGCTGCGCAGGCATAGGTGCCGCACTCAATCCGGTCCGGCATGATGCGGTGTTCCGCGCCGTGCAGCGCCTCCACACCGTCAATAATGATATGGCCGGTGCCTGCGCCGGTAATGCGCGCGCCCATGGCGTTCAGGCAGTCGGCCAGATCCACCATTTCCGGCTCACGCGCCGCATTGACAATTTCCGTGCGGCCATGCGCCAGCGTGGCGGCCATCATCAGGTTTTCGGTCGCCCCGACTGAGGCAAACGGCAGCACAATCCGGTCACCCGTCAGGCCGTTCGGCGCACGGGCGTTGATGTAGCCGTTTTCCAGCGTGATTTTGGCCCCGAGCGTTTCCAGCCCTTTCAGGTGCAGGTCCACCGGACGGGTGCCGATGGCGCAGCCGCCGGGCAGGGAGACCCGTGCTTCCCGGCAGCGGGCCAGCAGCGGCCCGAGCACAAGAATGGAGGCGCGCATTTTGGAAACGATATCGTACGGCGCTTCCGTGCTGGTAATTTCACCCCCAACGGACAGCTTTGTTTTATCATTGCCCACCGTTTCCACGCTGATGCCGTGCTGCCGCAGCAGCGCCTGCATGGTGGCAATATCGGCAATGTGCGGCACGTTGGTCAGCACCAGCCGTTCGGAGGTCAGCAGACCAGCCACCAGCAGTTTCAGCCCGGCGTTCTTTGCGCCGCCAATGGTAATATCGCCATACAGGGGGCGACCGCCCCGGATAATAAACCGATCCATGTGCGTGCCTTACATCCGCGGCGTGGCAACGCCACGCTGGCCCATATATTTTCCGGCGCGGTCTGCGTAGCTGGTCTCACACGGGGTTTCCCCTTTGAAGAACAGGAACTGGCAGATGCCCTCATTGGCATAAATGCGGGCAGGCAGCGGGGTGGTGTTGCTGATCTCGATGGTTACCTGACCTTCCCACTCTGGCTCCAGCGGGGTCACGTTCACAATAATACCGCAGCGCGCATAGGTGGATTTGCCAAGGCAGACCACCAGCACATCCCGCGGGATGCGGAAATATTCAATGGTGTGGGCCAGCACAAAGCTGTTGGGCGGAATAATGCATTCATCCGCCTTGCGGGACACAAAGCCATCCGGGCTGAAGTTCTTCGGGTCCACAATGGCGTTATTCACGTCCGTAAAAATACGGAAATCATCCGCAACGCGGGCGTCATAGCCGTATGAGGACAAACCGTAGGAAATCACGCCTTCGCGTTTCTGGGATTCCACAAACGGTTCAATCATGCCGTGATCCTGCGCCATACGGCGGATCCATGTATCGGGCATCACTGGCATGGCGGCGTCTCTCCATTATCCGGTTCGTGCTGAGCGGATGAGGTCTGTGGGGCCGTACGTTCATCCGGCCCGGAAGGTGAAGGAAAAGCGTCCGGCTGGCTGAGGGGTGCCCCGGCTTCCATGTCTTCCCGGCTGCGTGCCTGCTGCTTGCGTTTGCGCAGGTTGGCGCGCAGGGCGGCAGCCTGACGGGCCGCGCGCTCCGCACGCGCCGTCTCCGTTCTGGAAGACAGTCTTGTGCCGGGCGGGGAGGAAGGAGGCGTATCAGTCATGCCAGGATCGCAGAAATGAACGTTCGTCCTGCTGAGTAGCAGAGCGATGCTGCCATGCCTAGGGTCCTGCCGGGCCATTCCCGGCGTAAAGGGGATTTCCGGCCGGATTGGCGGCAGGATGCAGACAGCGTTGCTGCATCCTGCCGTGAGGTTCCGGATGCCCTCAGAGGTTAGCGATCAGCTTCAGGCCCGCCATAACCGCATTGGGGATGCGGTGTGTCTCACCGGGGTGGATCATGTACTGGAATTCCGGCTGGATCAGGATTCCGGGGAAGGCATCAATCCCGTAATAGGCTTCGATAATGTGCGAGTTGTTCTGGATCCCATGAATGCTTGACCCCAGAGGCAGACCGGCCTCCTGCGCCAGTTCCTGACTGAGCCGCCGCCGCTGGCTGACGTGATACCAGGAATACAGAACGCCAAAGCGGTCTGTTATCCGGCCGGGGATCATGCCGACCATGGAAAACCCGCCATAGGCCTGATCGGAAATATTGGCGACGTGGGGCGTGGTGTGCACGTAACCCGCCATCAGATAGCCACCGGCCATCATGTTTCGGCCACCCAGACGGTACATCATCTGGTCTGCCTCCACCCACATCATGTCCGCCGGGGCGGAGCGGGTGCCAGGAAGGCGATCCGCCAGCTTCTTGGGGTAGACGGAGCTGATCTTGTCGGCATAGCGCGTGGTGTCATGCGCATAGCCAATCACGTAATGTCCGGGCAGGCGGTTGCGGGTTAAAAACGGCTGCCATGTGAATTCGATGGGCAGAGACAGCCCGGTCGTGTTTTCCGCACCCCATGACCAGCCGCTCGGGTTGTCCGTCAGCGCGCTGACGGAATAGGCGCCCACCTGCACGGCCGTATCACGCGTGGGGCGGAAGCGCAGGCGGCCACCCCATGTCGCTTTTGGGTACACGCTCATGGCCGGGTTTTGCTTGAGGCCTACAGGGGCCGAACAGGTGACCATGAAGGAGCAGAGCAGCGGAGACGTTGCGAAGACATGGGTGAGGGACATACGGCCGAAGATCAGGTCCAGCCGGTTCTGCATCATTTTCTTCTCGGCATAGAAATCGACAAGATGCGCGGCCACGTTGCCGGACAGGCTGTAGACTTCCTGCAACGCAACATAATACTCGCCGACGCGCCCGTTCTGGATGGCCTTCCCGGCGCGTTCCATCACCAGTGTATGCACGGACCAGCCATTCAGCCCCGCCATTTTCTGAAGGTCGAAAATAGCCTGCAATGTGAGTTCATGCACATAGCTCATGCCTTTTTCCAGACCGCCGCTCATCAGCCCCATGGCCTCCCCTTTGTAAGAGAAGGAGAAGGTGAAGCCGCGTTTGCGCAGCCACTCCCGCATGGGGTCAATGGCTCTCAGCAGATGCCCGGCCCCCGCCGTCGGGACGTAGTACGGGTCATTCAGGTCCGTATCACGCAGGGCATCAAGCCGGGGCGGGAGCAGGCCGGAGGGGCCTTCTGAGGGTAACAGCGCATCCAGCTCGATCTGATGAGGAGACTTTTTGTCTTCCGATGGCATCAGCGGCGTGAAGTCCATGGTCGCAAAGCCGGATGAGGGAAGTTCCGGCACACCGCTGGGCGGAATGGGCGTGTTGGGTGGCCGCCGGATGGCGGAGGGTTCCGGCCCCATGGCTTCCGCATCCACAGGGCGGGCGGACATGGGGGGATTGGCCCGTGCCTTGCTGTTCGGGCTGATAATCGTGTCTGAAACAGGGGCGACAGGCGTCTGCGCCGTGATCGGTGCCGCGTGCGCGACACTGGCCACGCCGGTTTTCAGGGCCAGAACCCCCATCAGGGCTGAGGCAAAACAGAGATGGGCACGCAGCGATGCACGGCGCGCCGCAGGGCAGCGTTGTCTTGGTGAGATCATATCCGCGTTCTGTCTTTTTTGTTTTTATGAGGGATATGGCCCGGATGGCTGAGGCCATTCAGGCAGGAGCCGGGGGCGCCTTACAGAGCGTGTGTCACCACACGTCCGTCTGGCGCCACATAAACATAACGGCGTTAAACCGTAGTTTACGGCTGGCACGTGCTGCGGCTGGCCCGACTTGCGTGCGGGCAAACAGAGGAAGCAGTCCTTTAATCCGTTCTTCCCTGAGCGCAGATAAAGTGGCTGTCAGGCAGAACGAATGCGGGAAGAGGCATTCTGACATGATATGGAGACCGTTTCTTATTGTTATTTAACTGGTCAGTCAGAATTACAATCAGAAACGCAGGGGCCGGTCAACGAGATCTGGAAGGTATGACAAGATCTTGAGTTTAAATGGACGCTAAATTGCTAAAATTGTGATAAATATATCATATTATAACAAGTTGCTATAACAGGAACGCCGGTTCAGGCAGGCTGAATATCCTGCCAGCCGCAAGGCGTTGCGTGGGCATGCGCCAGCCCGGTGCGGAAACCGCTGGAACACAACGCCTCAAATTCGGCCTCATGCTCATAGGTTGGCATCAGTTTTTCCAGCAGCGCATTTTTGCGGGTGGCGGGATGGAAATAGATTTCCGAAACACCTTCGGGCAGATGGGCGGCCAGCGCCGCAACCCGGTCCGGTGTCATGTGCCCGCTCCATGCCAGACCAAAACACCAGTCATTGGTCGCCATACCCGCCGAGCGGGCCTGATGCCGCAAAAGGCGGGTCCAGCGGCGGAGGGCAGCGTCCCCCAGCGTATCGGTATAGGTGCCAGCCGCATACAGTGGCTCTGGCGGTTCCAGCGGAACGCGCACGGCCCGCAGCCCGTAGCGGCGGCCGATATCAATCATCATGCGGCCCACAGTGGGGTGCAGGTGCATATGTTTGTGGGCGTTGGCGTGGTCCAGCCGCAGGCCGGTGCGGGCAAACGCCTCAAACTGGGCGGTAATTTCCGCCGCCAGTTCCTTCCGGCCTTCCGGGCGGAAGAAATAATCCACCCCTAGCCCAAGCTGTGAGGAGGAAAACCAGCCATCCTGCCCTGTGACAAGCGGCAGACGCTGGTGCGGCAGAACAGAGGCCCCCTCAATCACCACCAGATGCAGGCCGACCCCCAGTGTGGGCAGGCGTCTGGCGCGCTCAATGGCGTCTTCCGCCGCAGGACCGGCGACCATCAGGCTGGCGGTAGAAAGCAGGCCATCACGATGCGCGATTTCAATCGCCTCGTTGACTTCAACTGAAAGGCCGAAATCATCAGCCGAAATAATGGCGCGCTTCATGGGCAGAAAAACTCTGCCCCCGCGCGGCAGAGCCGGGCGGGGGCAAACTGTGTCAAATCAGGCAGCGTTACGGTCGCGCAGGAAGTGGAAGAATTCCACACCTTCACGCAGGCGGCGCTTCATCATCTGCGGAGACCGCACCATTTCGCTCACGATGGACGCGATCTTCGGCGCACGGAAATAGAATTTCTTGTAGAATTCTTCCACGCTGTTGAAGATTTCCGTGTGGGACAGGTGCGGATAGTGCAGCGGTGCCATCTGCACGCCGTTTTCGTCAATCAGTTCCGCATTGCTTTCATCCAGCCAGCCGTTTTCGGTCGCCTGCTTGTGCAGAGCCGTGCCGGGGTAAGGCGCTGCCAGAGAGACCTGGAGCGTATGCGGGTTGATTTCCTTGGCGAATTTGATGGTTTCCTGAATGGTTTCCTTCGTTTCGCCCGGCAGACCCAGAATAAAGGTGCCGTGGATCTTGATGCCAAGATCATGGCAGTTCTTGGTGAACTCACGCGCAACTTCAACGCGCATGCCTTTTTTGATGTTGTGCAGGATCTGCTGGTTACCGCTTTCATACCCAACCAGCAGCAGACGCAGGCCGTTTTCACGCAGGACTTTCAGGGTTTCCAGCGGCACGTTGGCTTTTGCGTTGCAGGACCATGTGACACCCAGCTTGCCCAGTTCACGCGCAATGGCTTCTGCGCGCGGCAGATCATCCGTGAACGTGTCATCATCAAAGAAGAATTCTTTAACCTGCGGGAAATACTGCTTGGCGAGGCGGATTTCCGCCGCCACGTGCTGCGGGCTGCGTGTGCGGTAACGGTGGCCGCCCACGGTCTGCGGCCACAGGCAGAAGGTGCAGCGGGATTTACAGCCGCGGCCCGTATAGATGGAGATATACGGGTGCATCAGGTAACCGATGAAGTAATCTTCAATCTTCAGGTCGCGCTTGTACACTTCGGTCACGAAGGGCAGGCTGTCCATGTCTTCAATCATGGCGCGGTCACGGTTGGTGATGATCTCACCCGCCTCATTCCGCCATGTAATGCCATCGACGTCTTTCCAGTCGCGGCCTTCAGCAATTTCCTTGATGGTGAAGTCGAATTCGTTGCGGGCCACGAAGTCAACCGGAGCGCCCTTCAGCAGGCTTTCTTCCGGCTGCACGGCCACTTTCGCGCCGACCATGCCGATTTTCAGCTTCGGGTTGGCGTCTTTGAGCATCTGAGCCACCTGCACATCCTTCGCGAAGGAGGGGGTGGAGGTGTGAATGATCACCAGATCGCGGTTCTTCACATCTTCCAGAATCGGCTCCATCCCCATACGGGCCGGAGGTGCGTCAATCAGGCGGCTGCCTTCCACCATGGCGGCAGGCTGGGCCAGCCATGTCGGGTACCAGAACGATTTGATTTCACGCTTTGCCTGATAGCGTGAACCAGCTCCACCGTCGAAGCCATCAAAGGACGGAGGCTGGAGAAAGAGGGTTCTCATCATTGTTCTGTGTCCTGACAGGGCGTGTGATCTGAAGTCATCAGAGGAATATGGGGAGGGATTTACTCTTGCGGAAGGGGCGAGACAACCCGTCTCAGCCTTCCGGTGATAATTGACTGCTCGGCGGGGGGCCTACGGGGTGGGGTGCCACATGCATGGTCTGGCCCCGCCAGTCCACGCGTGTCCCGCTTGCGCTGCCCACCATAATGGCGGCGGAAAGCCAGTCCCGCACCGGCAGAAGCAGAAGCGGCCAGACGGGTCGGGAGCCAACGGCGCGGTTGATCACCAGCCCCGTAACAACCCGGATTGCCCATACGGCAGCAAACAGCACCAGTGGCCAGAGCGCATGCGGCTGAAACAGGATGGCCAGTGTGGCCCAGAACAGCGGAAGCTGGATGGAGGACGCGCCATACCCGGCTGGCGCCAGTGTGCACACCGTCCGACCCCAGCGAAGTTCGTGAGAGAGCAGCTCGGCAAAGCTGGCTTCACCAATCGTGGTCCAGGTCAGGCAGTCGGCAATTGTAATGTCTTTGCCCAGCTGGCGGACCAGTTGCCCCAGAAGGGCATCGTCCGCCACATGCGGCAGCAGGGCTTCCAGCCCGCCCACGGCCTCCAGCACATCCCGCCGGAGCGCCATGGTGGCCCCAAGGCAGTCCTGCCGCCCCAGATAGCGGGAGAGCAGAACGCCGGGCAGAAAATTATGGTTGATCTGGCAGGCCGCCAGCATCTGCACAATGCTGGAATGGGCTGGCAGACCGGCATAAAGCGTGGTGACCAGCCCGGTATTGGGTTTGTGCAGGGCACTGACGATGTGCCGCATGTAATCCGGGCTGACATGAATATCGGAATCGGAAATGACGAGCAGATCATGCCGGGCATACGGCAGGATGTTCATCAGATTGCTGATCTTGCGGTTCAGGCCGTGCACGGCCGGGTTAACCACAAGCTGCATGTCCAGATGCGGATGGCGGGCCTGAAGGCGCTCCACAATGGCAATAGCGGGGTCATCACTGTCCCGCACGCCAAAGAGAATCTGAAGTCCCGGATAATCCTGCGTGCAGAAGCTTTCCAGCGCTTCTTCCAGTAACGGTTCATCACCGTACAGGGGTTTGAGCACGGTGACCGGGGGCAGGGGGGTGAGCGTGACGGGGCGGCTTTCCGTGCGCCGGAAGCGGGTGAGCAGGGCAGCCCCGGCAGCGGACTGAAGGCAGCCCGCTGCGGCCAGACCACTGCTGGCCAGCGCCAGAATGGAAAAAACGGACATTACAAACCAGCCGCCATGTGGCCCATGACCGGGTCGTTTGTCTGTCCGTTACGCATCACGCTCGTTATCCTGCTCAGTCGTTGGAGAAAGTTTTAACTTTGCGTTCCAAGACACTGATCAGGCCCGAAACACCGCCAGAGGCGAGTGTGGAGCTGAAGTCCGAACGCTGTGCGGCTGCCTGACTGATGCGGGAATCCCCCAGCAGCACATCCACAATTTTCCAGCCTGACGGCGTGCTGTGCATGATGTAGGCCAGCGGGGTGCCGGGCATGCTGTCATCGGCGCCGATATAGGTGTTCACGATTTTGTTACCACCAACCGGAGAGTTTTCAAGGCCCGGCTTCATGGTGAATCGGGCGTCTGTCCCCGGTTTGAAGCTGGAAACATACCGCGCAATGGTAAAGTCCCGGAAGGCCGTCAGCAGCTTTGCCTTGTCCGCCGGAGCCAGCGTCAGGTAGCGCGGGCCAACGGAGGCATGCAGCACGGCGTCCAGATCAAACGCCTGATCAACCCCGGCGCCAACAATCTGGCTGCGCTCTGCAAAGCTGCTGTGCAAATGCTGTGCTTTATCAAGGGCTGCATACAGGGCCTGCACAGGCGCGCTTTCGGCAGTGGCCGCAGCGGACTGCGCCTGTGCAACGGGAGCAAACGGGGCAAGGCCCGCGGCGGGAAGCAGTGTCATGCCCAGACCGAGCACAAGCCCTGCGCGAAGAGAGATCGTTTTCATGCTCATGATTTTGTTCCCGTAGCACAGTTTGGCAAGTTCATTGAAAGCATGTCTCCGATGCCCAGCGCGCTGAGAGCGGTTTTGACGATGAAGGGCGCGGTGAGTCCGGCCTGCTCGTACTGAGCTTCCTGCGTGTTATGGTCGATGAAGATATCGGGCAGGGTCATGGGGCGGAAGCGCACATGGTCCAGCAGGCCGGTCTTGGCCAGACGCTGGCCCACCTGCGCGCCAAAGCCGCCAATGGAGCCTTCTTCCAGCGTGATCAGCACCGCATGG
This sequence comes from Acetobacter sp. P1H12_c, assembly GCF_018811975.1. Taxonomy (NCBI): domain Bacteria; kingdom Pseudomonadati; phylum Pseudomonadota; class Alphaproteobacteria; order Acetobacterales; family Acetobacteraceae; genus Acetobacter; species Acetobacter sp. P1H12_c. The sequence continues at coordinate 9,938 of NZ_JACRVR010000023.1, forward strand.
TTGCGCGCCAGATTTTCCACCAGAGCTGTATCAATCGGCTTGGCAAAGCGGGCATCCGCCACAGTCGGGGCCAGCCCCTGTGCGGCCAGCATGTCTGCTGCCTTCAAGGCTTCCGCCAGACGCGGGCCAAGCGAGAGGATGGCAATGCCGCCTTTCTCCGCTCCGGCCTGACGGCCCATCTCACGGATAATCCGGCCCTTGCCGATTTCCAGAACCTGACCTTCCGCCGGAAGCTCCAGCCCCAGACCACTGCCACGCGGGTAGCGCAGGGCAATCGGGCCTTCATCAAACTCGGCGGCGGTGGCCGTCATGTGCAGCAGTTCGACCTCGTCAGACGGGGCCATGATGCTGATACCGGGCAGGCAGCCCAGATAGGCGATATCAAAGGAGCCCGCATGCGTCGCGCCATCGGCGCCCACCAGACCGGCGCGGTCAATGGCGAAGCGGACCGGCAGCTTCTGTAGCACCACGTCATGCATCACCTGATCATAGGCGCGCTGGAGGAAGGAGGAGTAAATGGCGCAGAACGGCCGCAGCCCTTCCGTGGCCATGCCTGCGGCAAACGTCACGGCATGCTGTTCGGCAATGCCCACGTCAAAAAAGCGGTCGGGGTAGTTTTTGGCAAAAGCATCCAGCCCCGTGCCGGAGGGCATGGCGGCGGTAATGGCCGTAATTTTGTCGTCCGTTGCGGCCCGGCGTACCAGTTCCTTTGCGAACACGGACGTATAGGACGGCGGCCCCGCGGGGCCTTTCTTCTGCTCCCCGGTGACGACGTTGAACTTGGCGACGGCGTGATACTTGTCCCCGGCTTTTTCCGCCGGGTTATAGCCGTGGCCCTTCTTGGTCATCACATGCAGCAGGATGGGGCCGTTATCCGTATCGCGCAGGTTGCGCAGGATCGCGACGAGCTGCGGCAGGTCATGCCCGTCCACGGGGCCGACATAGTAAAAGCCCAGCTCTTCAAACAGCGTGCCGCCGGTAATCATGCCGCGGGCATATTCATCCGCCTTACGGGCGGTGCGTTCCACCGGGGCGGGGAGCTTCTTGACGACTTTCCCGGCCAGTTCGCGCAGGCCCATGAACTTGCGGGAGGACATCAGGCGGGAGAGATAGTTGGACATCGCACCCACAGGCGGGGCGATGGACATCTCGTTATCGTTGAGAATGACGATCAGACGTTCCGCGCCTGGCCCAGCCACGGCGGCGTTGTTCATGGCCTCATACGCCATCCCGGCGGAAATGGAGCCATCGCCGATCACGGCGATCACGCTGCGTTCGTGGTAGGACGGGTCTTCCTCCGCGCGGAGGCGGTGCGCCACGGCCATGCCCAGACCGGCGGAAATGGAGGTGGAGGAGTGCGCCGCGCCGAACGGGTCATACTCACTCTCGGACCGGCGGGTGAAGCCGGAAAGGCCACCCGGCTGGCGCAGGGTGCGGATGCGGTCACGGCGGCCGGTGAGGATCTTGTGCGGATAGGCCTGATGGCCCACATCCCAGATCACCTTGTCCGCCGGGGTGTCGAACACCGCGTGGAGGGCGACGGTCAGTTCCACAACGCCCAGAGAGGCGCCCAGATGGCCGCCGGTGGTGGACACGGCGTCAATGGTTTCGGCCCGCAGTTCATCCGCAACCTGTTTGAGCTGCTCGACCGAAAGGTTCCGCATGTCAGACGGGTAACTCACCCGGTCCAGCGCAGGAAAACGGCCAAGGGTGGGAATCCGTGGCGGTGCATTCTTGTCGTGAGAACTGTCCATGCGATCGTTTCCATCTTCTTGCTTTTAGGAAGCGCAATGCCGTCCTGAATTAAGGCGGGGCGGGATTTCGTTGCCTTGAGTGTGTCTTAACGTCGCGCGAAATATTTTCACACATCGCGTATAGTAAGGCGTTTTGGTTTAATGTTTCCGGGCTGAACGCAAGCCTGTAATCAAAACTAACTCCATATTGTGTCTTTTTTGCAACAGGTTTTGAAAAAGGCTTGAGCTTGACAAACGAGCCAACCTATATGCAGGCGAACAGTTCCATACGTGATTATGCGCACAGCGTCTGCACTGGCTGTGACACGGTGTGCAGGGGCTGATTGCCCGGCATGGTCACGTTCTGACAGATTATGAAGTGTCTCACTCAGTTATGATGCAGGCGTCTCAGATGCGCCGGAGCGGGGGTTTATGGCCGTACCTATAATGCAGGCCGTCAGGGTCGGCAGTTATGTCGTCAAACAGCACATCACCGGGCGCAAGCGCTATCCGCTGGTTCTGATGCTTGAACCACTTTTCCGCTGCAATCTGGCCTGTGCCGGGTGTGGCAAGATTGATTATCCCGCAGCCATCCTCAACCAGCGCATGACCGTGCAGGAATGTCTGGATGCGGACGCGGAAGCAGGCGCTCCCGTTATTGCTGTGGCCGGGGGGGAACCTCTGCTGCACAAGGAAATGCCCGAGATTATCCGTGGCCTGATTGCCCGGAAAAAATACGTCTATCTCTGCACGAATGCCCTTCTGCTTGAGAAGAAGATGGATGAGTATGAACCCTCTCCGTTCTTCTCATGGGACGTGCATCTGGATGGCGATAAATCCATGCACGATTCTTCCGTCTGTCAGGACGGCGTGTATGAACGCGCTGTTGCGGCCATCAAAAAGGCCAAGGCACGTGGGTTCCGTCTGTCCATCAACTGCACCCTGTTTGATGGTGCAGACCCCAAGCGCGTCGCCTCCTTCTTTGATGAAGTGATGGCCATGGGCGTTGACGGGATCATGACGGCTCCGGGTTACGCCTATGAGCGTGCGCCGGATCAGGAACACTTCCTGAACCGCCAGAAGACCAAGCAGCTCTTCCGTGACATCTTCCGTCTGGGCAAGGGCAAGAAATGGCGGTTTACGCAGTCTCCGCTGTTCCTGAACTTCCTTGCCGGGAATGAGCAGTATCACTGCACACCGTGGGGCAAGCCGCTGCGGAACGTCTTTGGCTGGCAGCGCCCGTGCTACCTGCTGGGTGAAGGCTACGCCAAGTCTTTCAATGAGCTGATGGAAGACACCAAGTGGGACGATTACGGCACCGGCAACTATGAAAAATGCGCCGACTGCATGGTGCATTCCGGGTACGAGTCCACGGCTGTGATGGATGCGGTGCGTCGCCCCTGGCACATTGCAAAAGTCGCTCTGTTCGGACCGGAGACGGAAAAGCCGATGGCGCCGGAAATCTCCCTCGCCAACCAGCGCCCTGCTCAGTACGTCTTCTCCAAGCAGGTGGAAGAGCAGATGGAAGAAATTGCCGCACGCAAGCCCGCCAAGGCGCCGCGTGTGAAGGTGATCCGCACCGAGGCCGCCAACGCGGACGCAGCGCCGGCCAAAGCGGCCGCTCCTGTGGAAGCCACAGCGGCAGACTGAGCCTTTCTCTCAGTTCGCGACTCCATAAAGGGAGCGGTCTCTGCACAGAGGCCGCTCTTTTTTTGTCTGGGATTCCGGGCTGTTAAGGGTGCTTTTCCCCTGATTTTCTGCTCTGGCTGGCATACGCTGCCTGCATAAGAGTGGGGTCAAAAAGCTGTTTTCCGCATAAGGATGCGCTCTGGCAGGCATGGCCAGCGCATACTGGTCTCCAGCGCCATCATCCCGTATCGTGCTGTTTCCGTCGTCACGCAGGGCCACCGCATTCCATGACTGTTTCCATTCTTATTATTTTTCTGCTGGTTATTCTGAACGCCGTTTTTGCCATGGGAGAACTGGCGCTGATTTCGGTCAGAATGCCGCGTCTGGCCATTTTGCGGGAGCAGGGCATGCGGGGTGCTGACCGTGCCATGCGTCTGGCGGAAGATCCTCAGATCTTTCTGCCCACGGTGCAGGTTGGCATGACGCTCGTCTCCATTCTGGAGGGGACATTCGGCGGTGTGCAGGTTGAAGCGCACCTGACCCCCATGCTGGAAAAAATTGATTTTCTCCGGCCCGTGGCGGCACAGGTGTCCATGGTGCTGGTGGTCCTTGCCATTACAGCCCTGATGCTGGTGCTGGGTGAACTGGTGCCCAAACAGCTTGCGCTGCGTGAGCCGGAAAAAATGGCGGCCCGTCTGGCTCTGCCGCTGGAAATTCTGACAAACGCCACCCGGCCGGTGGTGTGGGTGCTGCGTCAGTCTTCCAACATTGTGCTGAAGCTGATGGGCGCGGGTGATGCCGTCAGCCAGACGCTGACGGAAGAAGAACTGAAAGCCTACATTGCCGAAGGTGCGCGCTCCGGGGTGCTGGAGCATGAAGAACGCACCATGATTGAGCGGCTGCTCCGTCTGGCGGACCGTCCGGTGCGTGCCATCATGACCCCGCGTAACGAACTTTACTGGATTGACCGCCACGCCGGGCGCGATGCGCTGATCAAGGCGCTCAAACAGACAACCTATGCACGGCTGGTTGTGTGTGAAGGGGGGGTCGATAACCCCGTCGGGGTCGTTCTGGCCAAGGACATGCTGGACCGTATGCTGGACGGCATGCCTGTCTCAATCGAGGCAGGCCTGCGGCAGATGGTCGTGGTGCCTGACAGCATTTCCGCACTGGATATGCTGGAGCGGATGCGCAGCATTTCTCTGGGGATGGCCTTTGTTTTTGATGAATACGGTTCTTTTGAAGGCGTTGTAACGGCGTCTGACCTGTTTGACGCCATTGTGGGGGAAGGCCGCCACGAATCCTCTCAGGCGACGGATGCTCACCATGCGCCCACGCAGGAAGATGTTCTGCTGATGGATGGTACGGATTCCGCGGATGAAGTGAAGGACCGTCTCGGCCTGCGCGCCCTGCCGGATGAAGGTAGTTATCACACGCTGGGCGGCCTGATTCTGGCGCTGCTCCGCCGTGTGCCCGCTCTGGGGGATAAGGTGGTGTATTCCGGCTGGCTGTTTGAGGTGGTGGAAATGGAAGGTCGCCGTGTCTCGCGTGTGCGGGCCAGCCGTCAGGTTCTGGCGGAAAACTGAAACCCTGAGAAAAAGCATACAAAAATGGCCTGAACAGCATGTCTGTCAGGCCATTTTTTATGCGGTCAGATCTGCCGTTAGACAGCGCTGCTGCGGTTACTGCTGCGTCTGGATCTGCACGGTGCCTGCATGCGGGGTAACAGGCCAGAAAGCGTGAGCGGTCTCCTGCTGTGCTTTTGAAATCTGGGTTTGAATCCACTGCATATATTCGTGCAGCCCACGGATGATGATGTCGTCCACAGTCTGGTCTGCAAGGGTTACGCGCAATTCCGCCACCCGTTCCTGTATGGGGGCGCAAAGGCGGCGCAGGCTGCCATGTCCGGCGAGCGTGCTGAGCGTGCTGTCCACAAGGCGCAGGCTGGTTGTCAGAGAGCGTGGAAAGGCATCATTTTTCAGCAAAAAGCCAACAACATTGGCGGGTGTTGTCGTCACGGGCTGTAAGCGGCGGAAGGCATGATAGGCCGCCGCCGAACGCAGGATGGAGGCCCACTGCGTAATATCAATGTCAGACCCCACCGGCTCATGCCCCGGCAGGAGGGTGTGGTAGCGGATATCAATCAGGCGGGTAATCTGGTCACTGCGTTCCAGATACTTGCCCAGCAGATAAAACAGCCACGCCTGATCCCGGTAGAGTGTGCCTTCAGTAATGCCAAAATGGCTCTGGCAGTCCTGCTTCAGGCGGTTGCACAGGCCGGACAGGCTGTTCATGCGGATATCGGATGGCTGAAGGTCCAGCACCCAGCGTGTAAAGACGTTAAGCTGCATCCACATTTCCGTTGAAATCAACGGGCGGACAGCACGCGCGTTTTCCCGCACAGCATGCGCCATGGCTTTGATAGAGTTCGGGTTTTCCTTTTCCGTGACGTAAAAGGCAATAACATCCTCTTCCGTGACGCTCTGATGGCGGGTGTAAAAACAATCCTCATCAGAGTTGATTTGCAGGATGGTATCCCATCCCGGCTGGCCATCCGGCCCGCGCACAAAGCTTTCGGTTACTTCCAGAAGCCGGGCCAGATTTTCTATGCGCTCCATATAGCGCGCCAGCCACATCATGCATTCGCCATAGCGGGAAAGCAGATTGTTCAGCCCCGGTTGCATTTCAAAAAGGCCTGCGGAAAGTTCAGTCATGATGCCAGCACCCACGTATCCTTGGAGCCACCCCCCTGTGACGAATTAACGACGAGCGACCCTTTACGCAGCGCCACGCGGGAGAGACCCCCGGGCAGAACCCATGTGGAGCGGCCTGTCAGCGCAAAAGGCCGCAGGTCCACATGTCGTGCTTCCACGCCATTCGGGCAGAGGGTGGGGCAGACGGAAAGATTAACAACCGGCTGACTGATATAATTGCCGGGATTGTCTTTCAGCCTGTGGCGGAACTCCTCCAGTTCTTCCTGCGTGGCGTGCGGGCCGATCAGCAGACCATAACCGCCGGATTCACCAACTGGTTTGATCACCAGCTTATCGATATTGGCCAGTGTGTAGGCCAGTCCGTCCGGCTCCGCGCAGATATGCGTTTCCACACTGTCCAGAATAGGGTCCTGATCCAGATAGTAGCGGATAATGCGGGGCATATAGGCATACACGGCTTTATCATCCGCAACGCCTGTGCCCAGCGCATTGGCAATGGTCACGTTGCCCCGGCGGTACGCCTCCACCAGCCCCGGCACACCCAGCATGCTCTCCGGATTGAAAGCCAGAGGGTCCAGAAATTCATCATTCAGGCGGCGGTAAATAGCATGGACAGGCCGCAGGCCCGCCACCGTGCGCATGTAGACACGGTGGTTTTCCACCACCAGATCCTTGCCTTCCACCAGCGGCACACCCATCTCGCGCGCCAGAAAAACATGCTCAAAATAAGCAGAATTATAAATCCCCGGAGAAAGCAGCACGACCTGCGGGTTCAGCACACCCTTTGGTGAGACCTCGCACAGGCTCTGGTGCAGTTTCAGCCCGTATTCTTCCACTGAGCGAAGCGGCAGGCCCGCAGCCAGATCCGGCATGAGCCGTAGCATCATATGCCGGTTTTCAATGACGTAAGAGACACCGGACGGCGTGCGGGCATTATCTTCCAGAATCAGAAAACGCCCGTTCTGATCACGGATCAGGTCTGTGCCGTTAATATGCACATACACGCCCCCCGGCACATCCAGCCCGACCATCGCTTCACAGTAGTTCGGGTTTTTCAGAACAAGATCGGCGGGGATAATGCCATCCCGCAGGATGGCGCGTTCATGATAAATATCATGCAGGAACAGGTTGATGGCCTGCACACGCTGCTGGACACCGCGCTCAATATGGTCCCATTCCGCAGCGGTGATCACGCGGGGGATAACATCAAACGGCAGCACACGGTCTATCGCTTCGCGGTCGGAATAGACGGTAAAGGTAATGCCCAGACGGTAAAGCTGTGCTTCCGCAGCGTTGGTGCGGTGCCGCAGGTCCGCCAGACTGAAATGTGCCAGACGGTTCTGCACCTCCCGTAAAGCGGGAGGAACAGTATCCTTGCGGTTCATGAGTTCACAGAAGAAATCCGGAACATCATACGCAGCAAAAATACCGGCTGCCTGAGCGGGTGCATGGAGTGGCGCGTCATTCATACCCTGACTCCCGATATGAGGTCCGGCACTCCGGCTGGTCAGGAAACCTGCGCCTCTGCATGCCGTGTTCGTTACGGTTAATGATTTAACACGAGCAGGATTTGGGGGCTTTGCCAAGCCGCAAAACAGAAATTTGTTCTTTTATCGGAATATCATGCGCAGGGGGCTGGTCTGCGATGGATTAATGCTGATACCGTATGCGCGTTCAGACGCCATAAGCGGTTTTTTCCGGTTTTGTGGCAGGAGAGGAGCAGGGCGTTTCCAGCATGCGCAGGGTGTTCAGGGCCATACCAGCATGAGTTCACACGTGCTGCTGACTCATCAGACCCGCTACCGGTATGACCGGCCTGTTTTTCTTGGCCCGCAGACCATCCGGCTCCGGCCGTCCCGTTCCTCAAGAACGCCTGTCCGGGCTTACGCGCTGCGGGTTGACCCGGCGGAGTGCCAGCAAAGCTGGCAGCAGGATGAATTTGGCAATCAGGTTGCGGAAGTCGTCTTTGCTGAGCGTGTCACGCATTTTGATATCACAGTGCGGCTTGAGGCTGATCTGAGTCCCAGAAATGCATTTGATTTCACGCTCGCGCCCGAGGCCCGGCACTGGGCACCGCCTGTTGCGCTGGACGCTGTTTCTCCTGCCGGATCCACACCCCTGCTGCAACGCCAGCAGCAGGCTGCGCAGCAACAGCAGGCGGGAGCTGCCATGTTTGCCCCCCGGAGCGGGCTTTACTCGCCGGATGAGCAGGCCGCCCTTTCGGCCTATCGTGCAACGCCTGCCGCAGGACCGTATCTGCACGCCTTTATGGCTGACTGGGTCAAAAAAGCATCGTGTGACACGCTGGACATGCTGGTTGCGCTCAATCGTGCGCTGGCAGGGCACATTGGCTATCAGGTGCGGCTGGAACCGGGGATCTGGAGCCCGGAGGAAACACTGGCGCGTGAGACAGGCTCCTGCCGGGACAGTGCCTGGCTGATGATTGCCATACTGCGGCATCTGGGTTTTGCCGCCCGGTTTGTCTCCGGTTATCTGCTGCAATCCACCAGAACCGCGGAGGGGGAAGAAACCCTGACGTGTGATCTGCACGCCTGGGCCGAGGCCTTTCTGCCCGGCGCCGGATGGGTGGGGTTTGATACAACCTCCGGCCTGCTGACAGCGCAGGGCCATCTGCCTCTGGCCGCAACACCGGCCCCGGAACAGGCTGCTCCCGTGAGCGGATTGCTGGACCAGTGCAACGCGACGTTTGATGTCTCCATGCAGACTGCCCGTCTGGTGATCCCCGAAAGCGTCTGACCTGCGGGTTTTTCTTGCGTTGGGGCACTGGACGCAAGAGAGTGACGGTTATGAGGCTTTTTACCTGTCAGTCCTGTGAACAGATTCTGTTTTTTGAAAATACAGTCTGTGAGCATTGCGAACATAAACTTGGCTATCTGCCGGGGCTTTCCGTGCTTTCTGCGCTGGAACCGGCGGGGGGCGATCTGTGGCGGCCATTAGAGCCGCGCATCCGGCAGGCGGAACTGGCCTATTGTGCCAACCATGCGCATGATGTGTGCAACTGGATGACCATGCCCAATGAATCCGGGCACCCCTCCTTTTGCTTTGCCTGCCGCTTTAACCGCACCATTCCTAATCTGGAAAAACCTGAAAATCTGGAACGCTGGCGCAAGCTGGAAGCCGCGAAACATCGTTTGTTCTACACGCTCTTGCGGCTGAACCTGCCGATCAAAACCCGGCAGGAAGACCCGCATGGCGGCCTGATGTTCGATTTTCTGGAAGACCCGGAAGATGGCTCAGCCCCGGTTATGACCGGCCATGATAACGGGATTATCACCATTGCCCTGCGTGAGGCGGATGATGCCAGCCGTGAGCAGATGCGGGTGGAAATGGGGGAGCATTACCGCACCCTGCTGGGGCACTTCCGGCATGAGGTCGGGCATTATTACTGGAATGTTCTGGTGCGTGATGCCGGGCGGCTTGATGCCTGCCGCGCGGTGTTCGGGGATGACCGCGCTGATTACCAGCAGGCCCTGCAAACCTATTATGACAACCCGCCTCCGGCTGGCTGGCAGACCCATCATGTCAGTGTCTATGCCACGTCTCACCCGTGGGAAGACTTTGCGGAAACCTGGGCGCATTATCTGCATATTGTCTCAACACTGGAGACAGCATGGGCCTATGGCGTTTCCATCAATCCGGCTCTGGCAGGGGCAACGCCGTCCTGGTCCCCGCGCCATGGGGACCCGTATACAGAGGCCTCTTTTGATGAAATCATGCAGGCCTGGCTCCCGCTGACCTATGCGGTCAACAGTCTGAACCGCTCCATGGGTCTGCCTGATTTTTACCCGTTTGTGCTGACGCAGGGTGTGGTGGATAAACTCTCTTTTATCCACACCCTTATTCGGGAAACGCAGGCGCTGCGGTCCTGCTGAAATCCCTTGCGGTCTGCCCTAGTGCAGAACGCGGGTATTGATGCTGTGCGCCAGAGCCTGTTCATCCGCAAAGTCCGGCCATTCATTCCGGGCCAGTGTTGCGAGCGACGGGGTCGGTAACTTCAGCTTGGCGGCATAAATCCACAGATAGGACAGGGCCCGGTGGACGTAATCCCGCGTTTCCGTGTTGGGGATCAGTTCCATAAACAGCAGCGGATCATCTGAGGAAGACGCAGCTTTCTCCCACCGTGCCAGTGCTGTGGGGCCAGCATTATAGCTTGCCAGCAGGCGGATCATATCCCCGCCGCGCAGCGGGGTGTGGGGGTTATGGCGTGTCAGGTCTGCCAGATACTGCACATAACGCTGCCCGATTTCCAGATTCAGGCTGGGGTCATGCAGAGCGTTGGTCTCGTTTTCAAACCGGTGGTTCAGGGTGTTGGGCGGGCTGGTGACAAAATCAGCCGTCAGGGGGCGGATCTGCATCAGGCCATGCGCCCCGGCTCCGGAGACAGCCTGCGGGTCAAAATTCGATTCCAGCCGCGTCAGCGCGTAGACCAGCGCGGGGTCCATAATAAAGCCGTGGCGGGGCTTCAGCAGAGGGAGGGGCAGGTTTTTCTGTTCCGCACCTTGTGTGGAGGCCCGGGTCTGAAGGGCGTCGGCCATTTCGGCTGACAGGTCATGCAAACCTGCGGCATCCGCAACAAGCTGGAAGGAGCGGGCAAGGGTGACGTCATGCAGGTCCGGCCATGCCCGGCGGATGGTGTTTTCCGCCCGTTCCTGCTCACCTACCTGAAGCAGGGCAAAGACGCGCCGCCCGATATCGGTCGCCCCCACGGCTTCAATATCAATTTCTGTCAGAACCTGTGCGGAGGGCGTGTTGCCAGACGGTTCCAGCGGCGAGAAGCTGACCTTGCGCACGCGCTCATGTACACCCGTTGCAGGGTGCAGGATGCGGGCTGCCAGCAATCCGTAAAACGTGGTGGGGAAGGCTGCGGCATGCTGGAGCCAGGTATGCCGGGCATGGTCCTGCCCCTGCTTTTCATGCGCGCGGGCGGCCCAGAATGCACAGGCCGCGCGGATTTCCGGCGTGGCTGTGGCGGCGTGGGACGCTTTTTCAAAGTACGGCGCAGCCTGCTCATAATGCTCCTGCTGCCACAGGGCCAGTCCGGCGACGTAGCCTGCCAGAGCATTTTTAGTGCGGGAGCCTTCTACCGCCGCCTGACTGATTTCCAGCGCGACATCTGTCTCCCCGGCGTTCAGCATGGCCTGAGCGGTTTCCGCCTGAAGCTGGGCGGCGTAGGCGGGCGTCATGCCCGGTGTGGCGGTAATCAGATGCAGGGCGCTGTGGACGCCCTTCAGGCCCCAGCCCGTGCGTTCCCGCAAGGTGCGGTCCAGCAGGGGGTTGCGGGTAAAGTCCTGCGTCAGCGGGTCAGCGGGGATGCTGGCATGGTCTGGTGCCAGATGCGTGGAAACCGGGACCGGCGGCAGGGGCCCGCCGCGCTGCGGCAGGGCGGACAGACGCGCCCAGATGGCTGCTGCATCCGCGTAGGAGACATATTTTTTCAGCCAGGCCCGCAGTTCCGTGGCACCCGGATGGTAGGCGGGGTTCAGATAGCGGTCGGCCTCAATATCCCCCAGCAGCGTGGCATCTGTCAGCCGCGTTGTGCTGGTGATGGCCTCCGCAAAGGCGCCTTGCCGCTGGAGCCGGAAGATGGATTTGATCTGCGTGCTGATTTCCGGGGAGAGCGGCTTTGGAAGAGGAATGTCATCCCCTTCCGGAAACGCCTGTCGTGGCATGACCATCGCAAGCTCTTCGCTTTGCGTGTCCTGCCCCGTCCCGGGGAGCTTGGCATAGGCTTTCGTCGCTACGACGGAAGCACCGGCCAAAAGGGCGGCTCCGGCCATAAAGGCCTTTGCCGCGATTTGATGAGGGATCTGTCCTATCGCTCGCATGGCTGGCGGGGTCTATGAGGTTCTGCGCCAAAAAGCAAGTTTACTCTGTGTAAGCACTCAGCAGGTGTGCTTGAGAAAACGGGAAAACGCCACTGTGAATAGCCAGCCAATAGCGTGGGAACTACTTGTGTTACATAAGGAAATCAGAGTCTGAATAGAGGCGGTTTTATTATTGAGCCGCCCCGCTGTTCCTCTTGCTCCGGAGTGGATTCAGGGGTTGCCCCGTAGCGTTTGTGCAACAAGCATCAGGTCCTGCCAGATTTCCTTGCGGGCCGTCGCACTGGCCCGCAACTGGAGCGGGTGCCGCATGACAAGCGTGGGGAGCGGGGAGGCCAAACCGGAGAGGCTGGCAGGCCCCCAGCTCCGGCGTGGCATGGGGCTGCTGGCATCCAGCAGCATCCGGGCCGGAAGCCGCCCGCACAGCAGCAGACGCTGCGGGGCAAAAAGGGCGATGGCGCGCTCCAGAAAGGGGCGGCACAGCTTGAGTTCGGCCTCGGTCGGGGCGCGTCCACCCGGCGGCCGCCAGGGCAGGGCCGTGGCCAGCAGCAGGGTCTGGCGGTCCAGCCCCAGTGGGGCCAGCATCTGGGCCAGCAGCTCACCGCACAGGCCGGAAAACACCGTACCGCTGCGGTCTTCATCCGCATCGGGCGCTTCCCCGATAATCATAAGCGGAGCCTGAATCGGCCCGGTGGGGAATAGGGTGTGCATGGCTGTTGTGCGCAAGGCACATGCGGAGAAGCCGTCCATAGCCAGCCTGAGGGCCTCGGGCGTCATGGCCGCTGCCGTCAGACTCTGGGCCTGCGCGACCGTTTCCGCCAGCAAAGCGGGGCCGCTGGTCGCGCCGGGTGCCGGGTGACGGCCCGCGACTTTGGCCGGAGGGGCCGTCTGCCCGGAAACAGGCGGGGCAGCGGGTGCCGCACGGCTCTGAACCCCCGCCAGATGCCCATCCGGCATACGTCGCAGGGCTGGTTCTTCCCAGGGGAAGCGCATTTTTGCAGAGAGGGCGAGCCGCTGGTCCACCGGGGAGTCGCCCACCACGGTATCCACGCCCCATTCCCCATACAGGCGCAGAAGAGACAGAGCCGCGTCCATCAGATAAACTGCCAGAAAACTGAGGTGCCGGTTTGGCGGTTGGCCGCGGGCAGGGTAGAGAAGTATCCGCCGTTCATGTCATGTCTCCCCAGTCTTTGACGGAACGGGGCGTATCCAATGGCCTGTTAGGGCCTCTGCCGCTCCTGGATAGGGTCATTATGCTGTTTTGTCGCCTTCTGCCTACGGTTTTCCTGCTGCTCTCGGCTTCGGTTCTGACCCCCTGCGCTTCTGCCGCCGTGTCCAAAGGGGCGGAAACCAGCCAGACCCCCGTGCCGGAAAAAGCACCGGACCATCCGCTTCAGACAAAAAATGAGGCCGGGGAGAGCCTCGGTCATGTCGATTCGGGTGCCTTTCTGACGGCTGTGGTGGCGACCCATAAAGGGGATGATCTGGATGCAGCCCGTGCCTTTCGGGCCGCGGCCGCAGCGGACCCGACTAATAAAGACCTTCTGAAGCAGGCTTTTATCCGCAGCGTACTGGCCGGAGACCCGGAGGCCGTGCCTCTGGCGCGTCTGACAGCCCGGCAGCCGGAAGGGCAGAGCATCATTTCCTCCCTTGTGCTGGGGAATGATGCTGTGACCCGCGCTAACTGGGCGGAGGCCTCCCGTTTTTACCAGCAGGCCGGGGCAGACCCGATGGCGCATCTGATTCTGCCACTGCTTCAGGCATGGTGCCAGCAGGGGCAGGGGCACGCGGACGAGGCCATTGCGTCTCTGACGCATATTCAGGGGTCTGTGCTGGTGCCGTTTTATACGCTGCACGCCGCCATGATCGCCCAGACGACCGGGCAAGCCGCCAAAGCAGGGGAACTGTTTGCGCAGGCGGCCAAAATCATGCCGGGGTATGACCTGCTGCTCACACGCTCACAGGCGGCATGGCTGTGGTCTCAGGGCCAGCAGGATAAGGCGCGCTCCCTCATACGCGGTATGATACAGGCGGACCCGGTGCTGGCGCTCGCCGGAGCGCAGTTACAGGCTACTATCGGCCACGCCCCGGTGACTTCGGCGCAGGCCGGGATTGCCCGCGCTTATGTGCTGACGGCTTTCCTGCTGCGGCAGCAGGGCCGCCAGCAGGGGCAGGCTGACCGCCCCGGCCCGACGGACCACCAGTTTGATGAAGCCTCTCGCCTGATGCTGGGCTTTGCACTGGGGCTGGACCCGCATCTGGCGGAAGCCCGGCTGATGCTGTCAGAAATTCAGGATGCGGAAGGGCATCAGACCGCCGCGCGGGAAACGCTGCTGCGTATCCCGCAGACAGACCCGCTTTATCCCGTGGCGGCTTTTCGGCTCGCGCTGGTGGATGGCTCCACCGGGCATCTGGATGAAGCCCAGATTATCCTGACTCATCTGGTGCAGGATACAGGCGGGCAGGGGCTCGCCGTGCGGGCGCTTGGCAATACGCTCTCCGCCCGAAAGGACTGGAAAGGCGCAATTGCGGCCTACAATCAGGCCGTGACGCAGGCAACCGCCAGCAAGACGCTGGACTGGTCCCTCCTGTTCCTGCGGGCCGTGGCGTATCACGAATCCGGGGACTGGCCGCGTGCCAAGGCGGACCTGCAACAGGCGCTCAAGCTGGCGCCGGATGAACCGCTGCTGCTGAACTTCCTCGGCTATTCCATGGTCGAGCGGAAAGAGAATCTGACCGAGGCGGCGGCTCTGCTGCGCAGGGCGGCAGATCTGGACCCGAAGGACGCGGCCATCCGCGATAGTCTGGGCTGGGTGCAGGTTGAACTGGGTGATCTGGCAGGGGGTACGGCCCTGCTGGAACATGCGGCCGAGCAGACGCCGGAAGACCCGGAGGTCAATTACCATCTGGGTGAGGCTTACTGGCGCGCCGGACGCAGGACGGAGGCCGTGGACCAGTGGAATGTTGCCCTTGGCCTGCATCCGGAACCTGCGGATGAAGCCCTGATCCGGGCGGCTCTGGCCCGCGCTGTGGCGGCCGGAGTGATAAAAGCGACACCGCAGAGCGCCCCTCCGGCTGAGAGCGGCCCTGCACCCACCGGAGGAAAGCACACGCCGTGACATCAGCCACGATGGACCCCATGACCCAGACCCTGACCGAAGCCGCTCCGGCCAAGATAAACCTCTACCTGCACGTAACCGGCAAGCGGCCCGATGGGTATCATCTGCTGGACAGTCTGGTGGTGTTTGCCGGAGCCGGGGATACGCTGCGGTATGAGCCGGGGCCGGAAGCCCTGCATCTGGTGCTGGCCGGGCGTTTTGGCGCGGCCCTGAGTGATGCGGCGGGGCCGGATAATCTGGTGATGAAAGCCGCCGCCGCACTGGAAGCCGCCTGCGGGCCGGAGGCCCGGATACAAGGCGGGCGTCTGGTGCTGGAAAAGGATCTGCCGGTCGCGTCCGGCATTGGGGGCGGTTCGGCGGATGCGGCGGCGGCGCTGCGTCTGCTTAACCGGGCATGGTCTGCACAGGTGGGTCACGCCACACTTTTGGACATTGCTGAAAAGCTGGGTGCCGATGTCCCGGTCTGTCTGGCCAGCCAGAGTGCGCGGATGGAAGGGATTGGCGAGGTTCTGAGTGCCGCGCCCGCTCTGCCGGACTGCGGGATGGTTCTGGTCAATTGCGGGCAGGCTGTCTCCACGCCGGATGTGTTCCGTAAGCGGGATGGCGCGTTTCTGCCGCGTGCGGCTCTTCCCGCCCGCTGGCCGGATGCGGCAACAATGGTGGCGGATCTGGCAGAGCTGGATAATAGTCTGGAAGCCCCGGCCTGTGTGGTCTGCCCGCCGGTTCAAACCGTTGTGTCAGCCATTGCAGCGCTGCCGGAGTGCCTGCTGTCCCGCATGAGCGGGTCCGGGGCAACCTGCTTCGGGCTTTTCCCATCCGTGCGGAGTGCGCAGGCCGCCGCGGCCCGGCTTGCGCAGTCGGAACCCGGCTGGTGGGTCTGGGGTGGCGGGCTGGTCTGACCAGCCCAGCCCCTGCCGTAGTCAGGAACGGTTGGCCACTCTGGTCAGATTTCTGATAAAGTGACGCAAAGACCTAAAGGGGGCCTTATGTCTTCTAAAATCGACCTGACTTTATCTGATGATCACACCACTGTTCAGATGACTCTTCCGGGGCAGGGAGAGGAACCGACAGTTGAGGTGCCGCTTTCACTGGATGAAGTGACCAGCCTGATTACAGTGCTTGGGCGGTTGCGTCAGACCATGATGACGAATCATGAAATTCCCCCAATTGAGGGGGCGACCTTTACCCCGGTCACGCGCACCCGCTGGGCCTTGCAGCCCGAAGCGCGGACGGATGGTTCTCTGCTGGCGTTCCAGCATCCGGCGTATGGTCCGGTCGGGCTGGTGCTGGCCCCGCCGGATGCGGACCGCCTTAAAAAAGCGCTCCAGTTGCATGAACAATTGCGGCTGGAACAGAAAGCCGCCCGGGGCAAACTGAACTAACAGACACTCCCGGCATCAGGCTTTCAGAGCCTGACGCCGGAGCTATGGCTGTACGCCGGGTGCCGCATGATCCGCGTCAGCAGGCTGGCGGCGGAAGACAACAGTCGGCTTGTCCTGTGCATCGACCAGTGCGAGAACATCGCCCGTCGGAGCAAGATGCCAGCCACGGGTCGCTTCCATATTTTTCAGGAAAAGCTGTTCCGTCATCATCGCCTGAGGCAGGCACGCCATGCGGGTGGTCAGCATCGGGCCGAAAGTAATGCGTGCACCATCGACCGTTGCTTTGCTGCGGACCCGGTTGCAACCGCTAAAACCGCTGAGGGTGCCATCTTCTGCAATAGTCAGCACGGGCGGGTTGCTGCCTGCCGCCACGGGCGCATCCCCCAGCCGTTCAGCTTTCCATGTTCCTGCGGGGCTTCCGGCGGTCTGTGCAGAGGCGCGGTTAAGCACCAGCAGCAGGCCAGTCTTTTTGCCAGCCGGGACCGGTGTGGGCGTGCTGCTGGTAAACCATGGGCGGCCTTCCACAAAAATGGTGGCGTCCAGCGCGTAGCTCTGGCCGGGTTTGAGGAGCGCGCGGTCAAACTTCAGGGTGAAAGGGACCGGCACCTGTCGCGTTGTGCGCAGGGATGTTCTGGCCAGAACCGGGGCGTTTTCTCCCGTCTGAGAAGCATCCCGCAGGCGGATTTCCACCACTGCAGGAGGCAGGGCCATCCGTTCCCGATACGTCACACTGCCCCGCAGGGTCGTGGTGGCAGCCTGAGCAGAAAGAGGTGAAAAGACAGCAGCGCTCACGCCGCAGACAGCCGCTACCAGCAGGGAACGACGCAGAAAAGAAGGGGTCACGCCCATATGTCTCCTGTTTCAAAACCACAGGATGCTGAGGGTAAAGCTAACCTGTGGCGCCAGTAAGGCTGCTTAGCGGCGGCCGTTGCGGATATGGGTCAGCAGTCCGGTCAGTCCGGCGGCCAGTGCCGCGCCAAACAGGCCAGCCCGCACGCTGGAAGTCACAAAAAAGGAGAGGGGGCTGTCCACACGCCGGGCTTTTTCATCAAAAGCGCCGTGGGCGGCAAAGGCACCGGGCGCGGAGTGAAACAGGTCATCCGCAGCGGTTTTGTCGGCAGAGGTTTTTTCAAGCTGGGCCTTATAGCCATGCTCCGCCAGCCGGGCTTCCCGGCAGCCCGGACCCAGAATACGCCAGATGGCGGATAACGTGGTGCTGGGGCCAATGGAGATGGAGCGGCTGGTGGTAAAGGCAGCCCGGCAGATTGCTTCTGCTGCCACTTCCGGTTCATAAACCGGGCCAACTGGTTTTAAGCGTTTGCCCGTCAGATTCCGGGTCCAGCCGTAGCGCGGGGTGTTGATGGCGGGCAGATCCACCATCACAACCCGAATCCGGTCCGCATCATGCAGCAGTTCCGGGCGCAGGCTTTCACAAAAACCGCGCAGGGCGGCGCGTGCCCCGTTTTCTGCCGCCTGCAAAGGCAGGCCGCGCAGGGACGGTGCGAGGTCCAGATTGATAATGGCGCCATGTCCGCGGCGGCGCATATGCTTCAGCGCGGCCAGCGTGCCGTTCACGCTGCCCAGATAGGTGACTTCCGTCGCGCGCTGAATATCTTTGGCAGAGAGCACCGCAACCTGCCCGACTACGGTCGCCCCGGCGCAGTTGGCCCAGACAGTAATGGGGCCAAGCTCAGCCTCAATCTGGATGGCGGCCTGCTCCACGGCCTCCGCCTGAGAGACATCCACCGGAATGACCATCGTGCGGATGGAATGTGCGGCCAGCTCCTGTGCGGCATCCTTCAGCCGGTCTTCATTCCGGCCCAGCAGGGCGATGTCAAAGCCTGCGCGGCCCAGCGCACGGGCGGCAGCCCGGCCAATGCCTGCTCCGGCACCGGTAATGACAGCGATCTGCGTTGGCATGCTCATCGTCTCCCTGCATTCAGTCTGTAGAGTATGGTCTTTATGCTGTCTTGCGCCGGAACCGTCTGCCGGGCAAGCCAGAGCACAGCGCGGCAGCTGTGCAGCCGTCTGGCGTCACAGATACCGCAGTGCCAGAACGCCGCCTACCAGCAGAACGGCAAACACCCCCATCACCAGCGGCAGGCGGCGCTCCAGAAAAGTCTCAATGGGTGCGCCAAATTTCCATAACAGACCGGCTACCAGAAAAAACCGCATGCCACGGGTCACAAGGCTGGCCGCAACAAAAGGCAGCAGCGCGAAATGTGCCATGCCGCTGGCAATAGTGACGAATTTGTAAGGAATGGGGGTCAGTCCCTTAAACAGGATAATCCATACCCCCCACTGGCGGAATTTTTCCTGTAACGCTGCCAGCGTATGTTCCGCATGGTAAAAATGCACAATGGGCAGCGCCAGATGCTCGAGCAGAAAAGCACCGATAATCCAGCCCAGAATCCCGCCTGTCACACTCCCGACTGTGCAGAGGGCGGCGTAAACCCATGCCTTATCCCGGCGGGAGAGCACCATAGGCACCAGCAGCGTTTCCGGCGGAAGCGGGAAAAAGCTGGCTTCCGCAAAAGCCAGCGCCATCAGCCACCAGGGGGCATTCGGGCTGGCTGCGTGCCGTAACACGCGGGCGTAAAGGCGATTAAGCATAAAAAAACAGGCCGGATGCTGAAATGACGTTCATCCGGCCTTGATGCCACGCTCGGGGCTCTCAGGCCAGAGGGTATCTCCGGCCCGTAGCAGGCAGTTTACATACGCTCGCGGCGCAGAACCTCTTCGGCCTTTGTGTGAATGGTCTCGTATTCTTCCTGCGTCAGGGTGCCGCGGTGCAGCATTTCACTGGCGCGGGCCAGCGCATCGCGCGCATGTGTTGCGTCAGGAATAGGGTAGCGGCGGCCGGGCAGGGCAAAAGCATCATCCGGCAGAGCGTTGCGTTCTTCAGTGGTCAGTTTTGACATCGTCTTCACTCCTCTCCGTTTCCTGAAAGGCGGGGCCTTCCAGTTCATCCAGTTCCGCCATGGCGGCTTCCGCGCTGATGGTCGGAACATCCGAAACAGGCACTTCTCCCGGCCCCGCCGTGCTGCCAGCCGGGCACGGGACGCTGAGTGTCCGTGTGACTCTGAACGCGGTGATCACGGCCAGAGATCCAAAAACAATCCCCCCTGCGGCATGCCCCAGCTGCACCCCGGCAGGCCCAAACCGGCTGCCAAACCAGACAAAGGGAATAGTCCCCAGCGTGGCGCGCCCCCAGTTGAAGGCAGTGGAATAAAGCGGAAACCCCAGATTGTTAAAGGCCGCGTTCGCCACAAACAGCATGCCGACAAACAGGAAAGCCCCAATGGTCCAGGAACAGAACAGATGAATAAGCAGAGCTGCATCGCCCTGCGCGTGGAACCCGGCCACCACGTAATCCTGTAAGGCCGCCAGCACGACCCATGTTGACCCCACACTCAGCATGACAAGCTTGAGGGCTGCGGCCAGCGTCTCACGCACCCGGTCACATCGCCCGGCTCCCAGATTTTGCGCCATGATGGGGCCGACGGAGCCGGTCAGGGCAAAAACCAGTGAGAACAGCACCGGCACCATGCGCTCGATGGAGGCCTGTCCGCCAACGGCTTCCAGCCCGAAAGCCGCCATGGCGCCGGTCACATATGCCCCGGCAACAGGTGTGGCGAGGTTGGTCAGAATGGCGGGCATGGCGACATCGGCCACGCGCTTCGCATCAGTCAGAATCCGGGCGGCCACCGGCCGGGCAATCATGTCATGCCGTAACGCTCCGCGCAGGCCTGCGGCCGCCACCACACAGCGGGAAAGCACGGTGCTGATGGCAGCCCCCGTCAGCCCTTCATGCAGGCCGAAAATCATCAGCGGGTCCAGCACTGCGGCGACAACGGCCCCCAGCAGCGTAATGTTCATGGAGCCTCTGGCATCGCCCACAGCGCGCATCAGGGAGGCCGCGCCCATCCCGATGCAGATCAGCGGTAAAAACGGGCTGACAACGTGCAGATAGGTCGTGGCATGGTCCAGCGCAGGCCCGCGTGCTCCAAACAGATGCAGCACAGGATGCGCGGCGAGAGACGTTATAAGCCCCAGCAACAGCGCGACGACGACGGTCACAACAAGAGAAGAAGAAGCAATATGCCGTGCTTCCTCATGCCGCCCCGCTCCAATTTCACGCGCTGTGGCGGCACTCAGACCAATGGTCATCCCGATGGAGACGGCAATCTGGAGGCCAAGCACAGCGCCCGCAAACCCGATGGCGGCTGTCAGAGCCGGGTCATTCAGGTGTCCGATATAGACCATATTGAGCATGTCGACCGCAAAAACGGCCATCAGGCCGATGGCCCCCGTGCCCGCCATGACAACCACATGCCGCATGATACTGCCGGTTGTAAAACAGGCTTTTTGTCTGCGGGGCGGAGGTTGTCGGGTCATAAATGCTCCGTTCTGCGTGCGGGGGCCGTATCGTCTCAATCCGGCGCGATGCCGGGCAGTATGTCACGCCCGATACGCGGTGCGAATGGGGAAAGCTGAATGCCCTGCCTGCCGGGAGCGCACGGCAGAGTGTGGGCGGGAGACCTTCAGGGGAGAATTACCGGTTCGGCAGCATCCGGCGCCGGCTGAATAAGGTCCGGCAGGGCGTCCGGGCTGGCTGCGTCTTTCTCCGGCTCTTCCAGCGGGCGGCCCAGATAGGCTTCCAGAACCTCACGGGTGGAGCCGTCCATCCGGATCTGCCCGTTTTCCAGCCAGATCAGCCGGTTGCACCAGTCCGCCATAATATCGGCCATGTGGCTGGACAGCACCAGAATATCCGCCTTGGAGACCAGTGTTTCCAGCCGCTTGCGGGCACGCTGGCGGAAGGAGGCATCCCCCGCCATAAACCATTCATCCATCAGCAGCACATCGGGCATGATGGCTGTTGCCAGACCAAAAGAGAGCCGGACGGTCATGCCGGAACTGTATGTCTGCACCGGCAGGTCCAGAAAGGAGCCAAGCCCGGCAAAGGCTTCCACATCGTCTTCCACCGCCCGGATGGCGGCCGGGGAAAGGCCAGCGAACATGCCGCGCAGGCGGATATTCTCGCGGCCTGTCAGTTCCATGTTCATCCCTAGCGAGGGGTCAAGCAGCGTGCCAATATGTCCGGTAACCGTCACGCTGCCGCCCACCGGTTCATAAATCCCGGCCAGCGCGCGTAACAGCGTGGTCTTGCCCGCGCCATTCCCACCGACCAGCCCCAGCCTGTCTCCGGGGTTGAGCGTAAAACTGACATCCCGGAGCGCCTGCACCACCACACGGTCCCGTTCATCATGTGTAAACCGGCCGCTCAGCGAGTTGCGGAGGGTCTTTTTCAGGCTGCGGGCGTTGCCGTGATAAAGCGGGAAAGAAATTTCCAGATCACGGACCGTAATACCAACCATGCGTTACACCCAATAGGCCAGACGGGCCCGCATGCGGGCAAACAGCGCGAAGGTCAGCACGGTCAACCCGGCAGACCAGGCAAGGGCTGCCGGCCAGATGGCAGCCTGAACAATGTCACCCGTAAACGGGGTCCGCAGGATTTCCAGCAGCGGGAAAAACGGGTCCAGCAGCAGCCAGTTCTGGCCGGTTTTCATCAGTTCCGGCGCCCAGAGAATGGGGGTTACAAAAAACAGGATTTGCAGCGTACTGGCGACAATGGGTGGCACGTCCCGGAAGCGGGCCCCCAGAATCCCAAGCAGCAGCGTGGCCATAAAGCTGTCAAAAATCCACAGCGCACAGGCCGCGGGCATCGTCCATGACCATGTTGGAACAACACGGAACAGCACAAAAACAACCAGCACCACCGGAATATTGTGCGCCAGAGTCAGTAAATTGCGCACCGTGGCGCGCAGGACATGCAGACTGTAAGGCATCCGGGCGGAATGGATCAGGCTGGCAGCCGATGTAAAGGTTGTGCAGCCATCCTGAAGCGTACTGCCCACAAACCCCCACAGAACCAGAGAGAGCGTCAGGAAGGGCAGATATTTATGCACATCCATATTCATCAGATAAGCATACAGCACGCCCATCGCGGCAACCATGACGGCGGTTGAGGCCGTCAGCCAGAACGGGCCAAGAATGGAGCCGCGGTAGCGCAGCTTGATATCCAGCCAGCCCAGTGTGGTGCCCAGCCGGGCCAGCTTCATCCCGGCGCGGAAGTCTGCCCATGCATGCCGGATGTAGGACGCACCTTTTTCCGGCAGCAGAGTGAGCACCGGCGCGGGTGTGCTGGCGGAAGGGGAATGGCCGGTTACCGGGGTGGTCTGCATGCTGTCCATGATACTTTATGGCGATAGAGAACAGAGGCCCTGTGTGCAAGAGGCCGGGTGGGAAGGGGATGCTCAGAGCGTGCTTTTTTGCCACGCTGAGCATTTGTCTGACCTGTGTCGCATCTCTCATGGATGACAACAGGCTTTGTGGTTGCTAAACCCGGCCCCGCTGTCGCTACTCATCCTAACGTAGAAAAGCCGGGAAGCCTCCTTATTATGAAGATTGTCGCCTGTAACAGCAATCTGCCGCTGGCCAGAGCCGTTGCCGCGGAACTGTCTCTGCCGCTGTGTGATGTGACTGTCCGCCGCTTTGCGGATATGGAAGTCTTTGTCGAAATTCATGAAAATGTGCGTGGCGAGGATGTATTCGTCATCCAGAGCACCTGCACGCCGACAAATGACAACCTGATGGAACTGCTGGTGATGCTGGACGCGCTGCGGCGCGGGTCCGCCCGGCGAATCACGGCGGTCATCCCGTATTTCGGCTATGCGCGGCAGGACCGTAAGTCCGGCCCCCGCACGCCAATCAGCGCCAAGCTGGTTGCCAATCTGCTGGTGGAGGCCGGGGCTAACCGCGTGCTGACGCTGGACCTGCACGCCATGCAGATTCAGGGCTTCTTTGATATTCCGGTGGATAACCTCTACGCCGCTCCGCTATTTACGCGTGATATCCGCACCCGCTACGGGGATCGGGATCTGATGATCGTCTCCCCGGATGTGGGCGGTGTGGTGCGTGCCCGCCAGCTTGCCCAGCGCCTGAATACCGATCTGGCAATCATCGACAAACGGCGTGAACGCGCCGGTGTGTCTGAAGTCATGAACGTGATCGGGGATGTCCGTGGCCGCCACTGTCTGCTGGTGGATGATATTGTTGATAGCGGTGGCTCCCTGTGCAATGCCGCGCAGGCAATTGCGGATAATGGTGCGGCGTCCGTCGGGGCTTACGTGACGCACGGCGTGCTGACCGGCAAGGCCGTGGAGCGTGTCGGCAACTCCCCGATTGAAATGCTGACCTTGACGGACAGCATCATGGCCACTGAAAGTGTTGAGGCAGCGCACAACATCCGGCAGGTGACCATTTCCAAGCTGCTGGCGCAGGCCATGCGGGCTGTCGCTGATGAAAGTTCCGTCTCCTCCCTGTTTGATTGAGATCCATGGCACAGCTTTCCCACCGCTCTTACTGGTATCTTCGCCACGGCCAGACCGACTGGAATCGGGACGGCCTGTCTCAGGGGCGCACCAACGTGCCCCTGAATGCCACAGGCATTGCTCAGGCGGATGCGGCGGCAAAGCTGTTTCAGGACGCCATTCAGACACATGCGCCGATCACGCATATTGTCAGCTCCCCTCTGGACCGTGCTTTCAAAACAGCAACCATTGTCCAGCAGGGGCTGGTTGCGCAGGGGCATGCTCTTCTGCCGCTCACCACGGATACCGGGCTGGAAGAAGTCTGCTTTGGTGAGCAGGAAGGCCAGCCTATGGGAGACTGGTACGATAGCTGGATTGCCGGAGACTACACGCCAGACGGCGCGGAACCGTTTGCGGACCTGCGGTCGCGGGCTATCGCGGCTGTCAACCGGGCGACGGACGCCGGGGGAATTCCTCTGATTGTTGCTCACGGGGCGTTATTCCGCGCGCTGCGGGCCGCCATGAGCCTGCCTGCAAATGTCCGGCTGCCCAACGCAACACCTTTATGGATTCAGCCGCCAGAAGACAAAGTCAGACCGGACTGGCATCTGACTGTCATGGAAGGATAAGACGCGACACTGAGTGTCGCAGCCTTTCTCACTCTACTTTTCAGATGCGCTGATAGAATTTAGTGTAAAAGATGAGAGACGTTGGAAAGATCAGAGACGTCGCGCAAAAGTTCTTGATTATAGAATCTCCCGCTCTTCACGGGCGCTCGTCTGCTGAAGACGAAAAAGGGCTGTTTGGGGAAATTTACAGCCAGCACGTTATGGGATAACCGCTGAGAACATACTTTCTCCAAATTGCTCAAAGACAAACATCATCACAGCATAAGAAAATAGGCCCCACAAATAAAGAAGGGCAATAAACACTAATCCGGCCTTTTTTAGTCGGGTGTTACAATAGAAAAGAATTTCCCTGATTGTCAGGGTCAGGCCGAGAATGAGAAGCACGGGGATTGTAATGAAAGCCCCTGCTAAAGAAATAAGCAATATAATTTCTTCTAGAGGATTTATCATATTTTTCCAAATCAAGAATCTGATTATTTTAAAGGGCAGCTTTGTTTATTCAAAGTAACACCGGGGCTGACAGAGTAGCAAGTGCTTCTCCATGCGTGGTGAAAACTCCTGCATAGTCGTAGGGAGCCATAAGAACAGCAATAAGAGACGGCAACGGGGTGTGGAGCGGAATCACCAGACCGCCACCGGCCTGCTTTATTCTTTCTGCGGGTGCGCCAACATCATACACAATAGCGGCCCGGTTGCTCGTCCATATCTGGGTTAAGACATAGGACCATGTCTCCGGCCAGAGAGAGGGCAGAAAAAACCAGTCAATAGCATACTTGTCTGTGAGTGCCTGAATTTGAAAAGCTTTGTAGCGCCCGGTAATGGTCACCACGCCTGTTTCCATAAGAGGCGTATCATCACAGCTATACCCGATCAGAACGAGATGAAGCGGGAGATGGTGTGTCTTAATAAAATTCGCTAGTTCAAGAAGGATATCATAACCTTTTTCAATACTGATTGCGCCCAGTATCCCGATGATACGTTTTTCATGGTGCTGTTTTTGAGGGAAGAGAAGCGTTTCAGTATTAAGCACTGTTTCCCACGGCTTGATGTCTGGTCTGATAGTCGGAAACTGTCGGGTTACACGGCTTGCCGTATCTCGGGATGGACAGATAACATGCTGTGCGTTGTCCAGAAGAGTGCCGCTCCAGTTTCGAAGTTTCTGGAGTGGAGCGGGGTCTCCCGTTTTGCTACCTAATGTCCGCACGCACGTCAGGCAGGCCTGAAGGTCAGGTTCGCCACAATAACGGTTATGGCTGGCAACAAGGGTGATACGTGGGCAAAACCACGAATAATCGTGAATATAAACGTCATACGGTAAGCCTGACCGTATGAGACGATAAATATTTTCGATGCCGCTCCCAATATAACTGTGAATTTCAAATTTAATGCAGTTAAGATCTTTGTAGAGTGTTTTGAAAGCAAACATATTCCGTGGAATGGTGAGATTAGGATAGTCTTTGTCCCGGAGTGATTTCAGTCGCCACAGAAGCCGACCAGATCTATGGGTGTCCGGATACAGAATAAATGCAAAAATTCCTGCCTGCTCATAGAGAGAAACCCGATGCCAGACATGCTGCAAAATGCCGCCCTCCCGGTCATGCATGATCAGAATGACGGATTTTAAATTCGGAGTGTTGCGGTGTAACCGGGCGAGATCCAGTTGTTTTCTGTAAGATGCAAGAGGATCACGGTTCTGCCATCGGATAATAAGCTGATCATAGCCCGGATGGTGCCCGTTCAGAATTGTCAGGTTACGCGCAATCAGGTCGGATTTAACAGGGCTGAAAGACTGGCTTTCAGCATGCCCGACAAACGTTCCCAGGCAGGCAACATGCCGCCAGCCTAATGCTGTCGCGCGACGGCAAAAATCATTCTCTTCCCCATAACCCTGCGCAAAAAGGTCGTCCCGCAGCAGGCCGGTCTGATCCAGACAGGCGGATTTGATATACATACAAAATCCATGTGCTGTCGGAACCTCCACTGTCTGACCCTGCCAGATTTTTTCCATAACGGCACTGATCTCCTGACAGGTTCTCGCATCAGGCACAGGATTGACTTCCGTCACCGAAGGATAGCTAAAAATTGTGGCGTTATTTGAAAGAGGTGTCGCTGTACCAATGTCAGTCTGCGCATAAGCCGCTTTTTGGAGTTGAGCCACCCAGTTGCGGCAGACCAGCGTATCACTGTTTAGCAATACAACATCTTCATGGGCCACTCGGTGCCGTATTCCTTTATTGACTGATTTTGGAAAACCAAGATTTTCCTCATTATGGACAATAAAAACATCTGGCTTGTTCTCAATCGTAGAAAGATATTCCACAATCTTAATATTAGGAGACGCATCATTGATTATGATAATCCGGGCATGAATCGGTTTGTGCTGCATGCAAAGGTCAATGCAGGTCTTTGTTGTCTCAAACCCGTCGTAAACAGGAACAACAATCAAAACAGGAACTAATTTTCTTATCTTATCTGTTCTTTTGTAAAATGCTCTTGAGTGGAATGTCTGAGGTGTCATGTATTCAGCAGGAAAACGAAGCACGACATTCTCAGCATAGGCCCGTGCAATATCCTCAAAGGGATTCAGAGAAAGAGGACTGCCATATAAAGGGGTCCCGTGTTCAGAGCAGACCCTAAATTGCGTTCCCTTATGCTCAAGCTTTTCTTGTTTTATAAAGAAGGTATGTCTGAGGGTTTCTCCGGAGATATTTTCAGGAGAAAAGAATTTTAGTGTGCTGGTAAAAAGAATAACAGGTTTCTGGGTATGATCCTGAGGTGATACGATCAGTTTGACGCCTCGTTCCGGGTTGGACGGGTAACGGGCCCATCCAGACAATCCATCCGGATCAGAAGTGACAAACCCCTCAGTTTTAAGAAAATGCGTTATTTCAAAGTATCCGCCTAATATTGTCTCTTTTTGAATCTTCACCTCAATATTTTTAAAGAGTGTCCAGTTCTTTGGAAGTTGAACGGTCAGTTTCTGGCCGTCAAGTAGAGTTTCAAAGGAATCGGCAGGATAGAGGGTGCCATCTATAACAAGATGAATGTTTTGTAGTAAAACAGGGCGTCGAAAAACAAAATGTAACTTCCCTGAACCTGAAAATGTGCACCATCCTGCTCTGTTCGTGGTAAAACACATTGTCTGTGCCAGAGCATGAAACGCGGGTAGATCAATTTCTGTGTAATTGGAAAGCAGAGACTGAAATTCTTCTAAAGCGAGTGTGTAGTGAGAAAATCTGAGTCTGGTTGCAACCAGTAAAATACGGCAAAGCCTGGACCCGGACCGGGATCTGATCAGTTCAAACGGTTCAGACGCGGACGGAATGCCAAGAAGAAGGCGTGTCACCCCAATCCCTGTTGTAATCAGCCCATTATCGGGTTCAATTTTCTGCTGATATTCTAAATTTTCCAGATATGTTTCTAAAGAGGAAAATTCATTTTTTGTTGATTGCAGAGCATTATTTATAACCAAAAGAATCTTATTCAAAAATTTTCTGAAAATAATATTCTCTGTAATCATTTAAAATCTTTCTTGTGTTATTCTCATGCCAAAGGGAATATTCAAGAAATTCATTTAGAGAGAAGCCCAGTGGAGTTCGGGTTTTTCCGAAGAAAGAAGTGAATGTTTCAACGTTGAGTTCTTGAGGCTAGCAAGAAACAGAAGCTTCTATAAGAGCCACTTCTGTTTCTGCTGCACTCAGAAGGTATGGGCGTTTTAACCTGTATAGGCCGGACCAGCAGGAAGAAGCTTCCCCGGATTGAGAATATGATGAGGGTCCATGGTGTTTTTCAGGGCGCGCATTACGCTCAGGGCTCCTGCTCCATGTTCTGTTTCCAGAAAATCCAGCTTCCCCATCCCAACACCATGTTCTCCACTGCATGAGCCCTCCAGAGCCAGTGCACGGGCAACAATTTTCTTATCTAGTTCCCACGCCTGCGCGTGCCCTTCCGGGGTGTCTTCTGTAATAATCAGAGTATGAAAATTGCCATCTCCAACATGGCCAAGCAGAGGAGCACGCAGGCCAGAGGCTTTGATATCCTGATACACCCCGTCAATCAGGGTGCCGAGGCGGGAGATTGGTACAATGCAATCCGTTGAAATAACGCGTGCCTGTGGCGCCAGCGCTTTTGCGGCCCAGAACGCATCATGCCGTGCTTTCCAAAGGCGGGAGCGGTCTTCAGCACTCTCAGCCCACGCAAAGCCTAATCCATTATTGGCCTCTGCCAGTGCTTCCGTGGCACTCACCTGTTCCTGCACGGCGGCAGGGGCTCCGGCAAATTCAAAAAATAGTGTAGTAAGCGCACGATACCCTTCCAGTTTAGAAAACTGAATAGAGGCCTGCATCTGCACAGGGTCCATCAACTCCACACGGTTAACAGGAATCCCGCACTGACTAATTTCCATAACAGTCTGCACTGCGTCATGCAGGTTTTCAAACTGGCAAACGGCTGCGGATAATGTTTCAGGCCGCCCATGCAATCTGAGCTGGATTTCCGTGATAACCCCAAGCGTGCCTTCAGACCCGATAAACAGAGACGTCAGATCATACCCGGTCGAGGATTTCCGAACACGTCCTCCGGTACGGATAATTTCACCGGTTGCGAGAACAACAGTCAGACCAAGAACATTTTCCTTCATGGTGCCGTAGCGGACTGCCGCAGTGCCAGAGGCGCGCGTGGCACACATGCCGCCCAGTGTCGCTTCCCCACCCGGATCAACCGGAAAAAACAGGCCCGTATCGCGGATCTGCGCGTTCAGGCTCTGCCGGGTCAGTCCCGCCTGCACGCGGCAGTCCAGATCTTCTGCATTGACGGCAAGAATGTCCGTCATGCGGGAGAGATCAAGACTAATCGCGTGTTCGGGCGGAACGACGTGCCCTTCAATAGACGTCCCGGCGCCAAAAGCGACAACCGGCACACGATGCGCGTGACAGGCGCTCAGAACAGCAGAAACATCCTGCGTGCTTTCCGCAAAAATAACGGCTTCCGGAAGGCGCGCTGCTGTCATTGCCTCGCCGTGGCTATGTTCTTCCCGCACGGATGGGGCTGTGCTGATCTGGGCGGCCATGCTGGCCCGCAGCGTGGTCAGAACAGCATGCAGGCGGTCGGTGGCTGAGGCGGAGTTTTCAGGCATCACGAAATATCCAGAAAGAACCAGAGGCAGTCATAGTCTAATTTTATAAAACAAAATGGGTTTCCGGTAAAATTTCTTTCCGAAATAGGTAGAGGTCTGCGCCAGAGGTAGTGGTGGTTTGTTGTGAGTGCAATGGCTGCGAACAGGCCAACGCCTTAGGCTGACTATGCTCAGGACAGAAAAGAGTATCGGATGCTTTACGCCCATTCTTTGCCAGAGACTCCAGATAAAAAGGGGTGGGAGCCGCTTCTTGAGCATTTAGAGTGTGTTGCGCGGCGCGCTGCCGGATTTGCGTCCCCTTTTGGATGTGCTGTTCTGGCCGAAGCTGCCGGATTGTTGCATGACCTTGGTAAGGCGTCCGAAGAGTATCAGGACTATATCAGCACGCAGGCGGCCAAAGGTCCGGATCACAGCACAGCAGGCGCACGGGAAGCAGCAGCGCGCTATGGTAAGATATGGGGGCGCTTAATTGCGTTTGTGGTGGCAGGGCATCACGCAGGCCTGACAAATGCTTTCCAGAGTGCGCCATGGAGTCCTACGCCACTGAATGAGCGACTGGACCCGGCGCTGCGTATAATACCTGATTACAGTCGATGGAGTTCTTTAGGTCTGAAACTTCCGGAACAGGCAGATTTGAAACCTACAAGAATTTTTCAGCCTGCTCCGGATTATCCGGGGTTTCGGGAATTTTTTCTGACACATATGCTTTTTTCAGCGCTGGCAGATGCAGATTGTCTGGAAACTGAACGTTTTTATGCTGAAGCTGAAGGATTGCCGCCCCCGGCACGAGGCGGGCAGATCACACGGAAACATCTTGAATGCTTACGTGCTGAAATGGCAGGGCGTTGTAATCAGACAACGCCTCTCAACCGTTTGCGTGCAGAGATTCTGGAGCACGCAGTCGGAAAAGCGTCTCTCGCTCCGGGTCTGTTTACCCTGACTGTCCCGACGGGCGGCGGGAAAACACTGACGTCACTCAGTTTTGCATTAGAACATGCCCTGAAGCACGGATTGCGCCGGGTGATTTATGTCATTCCCTATACGTCCATTCTTGAGCAGACAGCGGAAATTTTTAGAGATGTTTTGAAAAGCCCGGACGATATTCTGGAGCATCATTCCGGATTTGAATGGGAAAAGCGCGCACCTGATGCAGAGCGTGATAGTGAACATGAAGGGCGCGAGGGTCTCGATAAATTACGGCGCGACGCAGAAAACTGGGATGCTCCCATTATCGTTACAACCAGCGTACAGTTTTTTGAGAGTCTGTTTGCTGCAAAGAAAAGTCGCCTGAGAAAATTGCATAATATTGCAAAGAGTGTTGTGGTGCTGGATGAAGTGCAGACACTTCCGGTCTCGTTGCTGAGGCCCTGTATGGCCGCACTTGAAGAACTGGCAAGAAACTACGGAACCAGCGTTGTGTTATGTACGGCCACACAACCAGCTTTACGTAAATGTGATGCAGCATTGCCTGCGCCAGTAAATGGACCGGCGCAAGGGTTTGATATTGATCAGTCGCGCGAACTTGCACCTGATCCTGAGGGGCTTTATGCGGCGCTTAAACGCGTGACGGTTGAATGGCTTAATAAGCCTGTGACGGATGAAGAGATTGCGGCACGTTTTTCTGACTGTCCGCAAATGCTCTGTATTGTCAATACGCGGGCCCATGCTCAGGAACTCTTTGAGACAATTAAAAGTTTGCCCGGTGCCCGACACCTGACAACCCTGATGTGTCCCAGGCATCGCAGGCGGGTTCTGGCAGAAATCAGACAGGACTTGCAACAGAAAAGGCCGGTGCGACTTGTCTCAACCAGCTTGATTGAGGCCGGTGTGGAGGTGGACTTTCCAGAAGTATGGCGTGCGGCGACAGGTCTTTCTTCTGTGGCGCAGGCGGCTGGTCGTTGTAACAGGGAAGGGCGGCTGGACGGGCTGGGGCGTACAGTTGTCTTTGAATCTCTTGACCCTCGGAAAACAGCAGATCAGGACGAAGGAAAATCTAGTAACCAGCAGAATAATTTACGTATTCTTCGTTCCATGCTTCCTTTCTGGCAAGCGACCAGAACAATTCGTCGCAAAGGGGTGGACCCTCTTAGTCTGAAGGGTGTGCATCTTTATTATCAGGAGCTTTATTTCAATCAGGGTTATGAGGCGCTTGACGCGGCGACCCTTCCTTCAGGCAGGCCGGGTAAGGCCGGAGAAAAATATCCCATTCTTCCTGCTGTCCGACGCACCGCCTCTGATATGAACTTGCCTTTTGTCACGATTGCATCCGCATTTCGTATGATTGATACAGTACTCGCGCCGGTGATTATTCAGTGGGATGAAGAGGCCGCACAGGTGGTGCAACAATTGAAATTCATGCCATACCCCACACCCGGGATTCTGCGGACCTTACAGCATTACAGTGTTCCGGTGCCGCCTGACGTGCGCATGAAGCTGGTAATGGCAGGCGTATGCACTATTCTGCGTCCCGAGGTGTTTGGGGACCGATTTGTCGTGCTGGAACAGAATAATGATCTTTACGGCGCTCAGACCGGCCTGAGACTGGATGATCCCACATGGCGATCTGAAGAAAGTAATATCTTTTAACATCCCCCGGAAGGCAGAGCTTCCGGGGGGATACTATGGTAAGAACGTCTCATACTACATTTCAATCCACGCGCCAGAAAAAGAGGGCACGACAGCACTCTCCTCCCGAATGTTTTCTGGGGAAAAAGCACGAGGGTTGAGTGTTTCATGAGTGTCAGGAAGGTTTAATGTTTCGAGAGCGTGTGTAAGGGGTTAACAGACTCTTTGTTTTTAATGGCTCTCAAAATTATTATTGGAATATTTTTAGAAATAAGTTCTAAAAGAACCATATTGGTTCGGTTTTTTTCTAAAAATAGAGATTTTACAATTCTTCAAAACTGGTGCATCCTTCTAAGGAACACATCAGGAACAGGCTATAGAGAGGCTCTATGGGGATCAGACTGCATATCTGGGGAGAGCGTGCCTGTTTCACCAGGCCAGAACTCAAAGCTGAGCGTGTTTCTTATGACGTTATAACGCCGTCTGCGGCGCGGGGAATTCTGGAGGCTATTCACTGGAAGCCAGCTATTCGCTGGCACATTGATCGTATTCATGTGCTCAAGCCTATCCAGTTTGGATCATTTCGCCGGAATGAGGTGAGTGCCAAGGCAAACGCCAGAAATGCTGCGACCGCGATGAAAGCGGGTACGACGGCGGGACTGG
Source organism: Acetobacter sp. P1H12_c (assembly GCF_018811975.1). Lineage (NCBI taxonomy): Bacteria > Pseudomonadati > Pseudomonadota > Alphaproteobacteria > Acetobacterales > Acetobacteraceae > Acetobacter > Acetobacter sp. P1H12_c. The sequence goes on from NZ_JACRVR010000023.1 coordinate 42,728, forward strand.
GGCTCGTTACGGAAGAAAATCGTCAACAGCGTGCAGCGACGATTTTGCTGGATGTGGCATATGTGATCGAAGCGCATTTTACCATGACCGATCGCGCTGGTCCGGACGATAATCCCGCTAAACATATCAGTACATTTAACCGGCGGGCCGAGCGCGGCCAGTGTTTCCACCGGCCGTGCTTTGGGACGCGAGAGTTTCCCGCTGAATTCCAGCTTTTACCAGAGGGAGCAGCCCTCCCTCCTTCGGATTTTCTGGCGCAGACACAGGCTGCTGGCGATGTGGATCTTGGCTGGATGCTACATGATATTGATTTTGCGAATGGGAAAATTTCAAGGTTTTTCAGGGCACGTATTCATAATGGCACTATAGACGTTCCACCGTTTGATAGTCCGGAACTGGCGGCATGACAGAGCAGATCCAGCAAGGGCCTTTGCAGGCTCTGGTCCGGTTTTATGATCGTATGCAGAATGCTCCGGCCTTGGGCTGGAGTCAGGTAAAGTTCGGATGGGCTGTTGTTCTCAATGAAAGCGGCCATCCTGTAGATGTTATGGATTTGCGCGACCAGTCGGGGAAAAAACCTGCAAACCGGTTTTTTATGGTGCCCGCGGAAGTGAAGCGGACAGCAGGCATTTCTCCGAATTTTCTCTGGGATAAAAGTTCTTACGTATTGGGCAGAACTGCGGGAGCAGGCAAGCGGACTGCGCAGGAGCACGCCGCGTTCGTAAAAGAAAATCTTGAGCGTATCGCGGGAGTAGAAGATGCAGGACTTCTGGCACTAAAGGCATTTTTAGAAAACTGGTCTCCGGAACGGTTTGATTTAGAGCCTTTTCAAACTGACATGCTGGACGCGAATATCATGTTTCGTCTGGATGGAGACGCTCGCTATATTCATGAGCGTCCTGCAGCCAGAAAACTCGTAGAGGCACGTGCCCTTGAGGCCGATGGGCATGAAGACAGGATTTTTTGCCTCGTAACAGGGGAGTATAGCAAGCCAGCCCGACTGCATCCTGCGATTAAAGGCGTTGAAGGCGCGCAGACTTCAGGAGCATCTCTGGTTTCTTTTAACTGTGATGCGTTCACATCTTACGGTAAAGCGCAGGGTGAGAATGCCCCGACGTCCGAAGGTGCGGCATTCCGCTATGGTACTGCGCTGAACAGTATGCTCCAGCGCGGTAGTCTGAATCGTGTTGCCCGGCCGATAGGCGATACGACGGTCGTCTTCTGGGCAGAAGCGTCTGATAGACAGGCAGCAGAGGCGGCTGACGCGTTCGGTGCGATTGCTCTGAGCTCTGACAATAAAGATGAGGCTGAAGTTGAAAAAGTTTCTGAAACCCTTAAAAGAGTTTCAAGGGGGGAAGCGCTTCATACCATAAGGCCTGATCTGGGGGAGGGGACGCGCTTTTATGTGCTGGGTCTGGCGCCTAACGCTGCCAGACTTTCTGTGCGGTTCTGGTTGTGTGACACGCTGGACGCCTTTGCCCGTAATCTGGCCATGCATTATCAGGATATTGCAGTAGAACCAGCTCCGTGGCGTAAATTGCCATCACCTTTTTTGCTGGCTGTAAAAACAACAGCGATGCTGGAAAAGGCAGAGAATATTCCAAAGCGTCTTGCTGCGGATATGTTGACTGCAATTTTAACAGGGAGAGCCTATCCCCGTACATGGCTTTCTTCCGTTATCATGCGTTTGCGCGCAGGAGATGATCCAACCGGCTGGCATGCTGCCGCAGCACGCGCTGTGTTGCAGCGTATGAAACGTAAGGCCAATCCGACTATTTCAGAAAAGGAGAGTGTGCCCGTGAGCCTTAACCGGGATTACCCGAATATCGGGTACCAGCTAGGCCGCCTTTTTGCGGTTTACGAGCTTGCTCAGCGTGCTGCGCTGGGTGGTGTGAATACCACCATGCGTGATAAGTATTTTGGCGCAGCTTCGGCTACGCCTGCCAGCGTTTTTCCCGTGATTATTCGTAACGGGCAAAATCATCTGGGAGCTGTGCGCAAAAAACTTTCTGGCTGGTCAGTGATTATTGAAAAAGAACTGGAGGAGATTTTTAATAAAATTTCTCCTGAAGAGCCTTCTTCGTTTCCTCGTTCTTTGCATTTGGAACAGCAGGGTGAATTTGCACTCGGATATTATCATCAGCGGTCCGCTAAGCTTGCTGGTCAGAAAAGTAACCAGTCGCTGCCTGAAATTGAGAATGATCAAGAGGACGAAGACGCATGAATAAGCCTGTAGAAAACCGCTACGAATTTGTTCTCTATTTTGATGTGACAAATGGTAACCCGAATGGTGATCCGGATGCGGGGAATTTACCGCGGCTTGACCCGGAAACCAATAAAGGTCTTGTTTCAGATGTGGCGCTCAAGCGGAAAGTCCGGAACTATATTTCGGCGGTAAAAGAGGGGACTCCCGGTTTTGAAATTTACGTCAGCGAAGGAGCGACGCTGAACGTACAGAATAAAAAATCCTGGGCAGCGGTCATGCCAGACGTGACCAAAGATGAAGAAATGAAAAAGCTGCCCAAGGAGGCCGAGAAGGCACAGGCTCTTACGAAGTGGATGTGTTCAAATTTCTGGGATATCCGCACTTTTGGCGCGGTTATGACGACGGGTGTCAATGCCGGACAGGTGCGCGGCCCTGTGCAGTTTGCATTTGCCCGGTCGGTTGAACCGATTGTTCCACTGGAAATTTCCATCACCCGCATGGCAGCGACAACTGAAGCCGATGCTGAGAAAAAGGGTGGACGCACCATGGGGCGTAAACATATTGTGCCGTATGGTGCGTATCGTGTTCATGGCTTTGTCTCTGCTCCTCTTGCATCCCATCCTGTCAAAGGAACAGGTTTTTCTGAAGAAGATCTGGAATTACTGTGGTCGGCTCTGCTGAATATGTTTGAACTTGATCATTCTGCAGCCCGAGGTGAAATGTCAGCACGTAAGCTGATTGTTTTCAAACACGCCTGTAAATTAGGGAATGCACGGGCACAGGATCTGTTTGATCGTGTCAAAACCTTCCGTACGTATCAGGGGTCCAGCTATCAGGTCGATCATGGGTCTGCTCAGAATCCAAAGATGGACAACTGGCCGCCAGCTCGTTTCTGGAATGATTATGAGGTGGTGATTGATCGTGAAAACCTGCCTGACGGCGTTGAGATTATCGAGCGTTAAGCCGTCATGATGCCAAAGCCGGACCAGAGGCAGGATGAGGAAAATCTTGTTCCTGTTTCGGCTTTGCAGCACTATCTGTTTTGCCCCAGACAATGTGCGTTGATCCATATAGAGCAGCAATAGGCAGAAAACGGCGCAACAGCTGAAGGGCGGCTGTTGCATGAGCGTGTTGATTCCGGCGTGCCGGACCGTAAACGTGGTGTGCGCACGCTCCGCACATTGCCGATACGGTCTTTTGCTCTGGGTGTCTATGGAAAAGCCGATGCCGTAGAACTGCACGGGACCGGCAGCGCCCTTGTTCCTTATCCGGTAGAATATAAACGGGGTAGTCCTAAGCCGCATCATGCTGATGAAGTTCAGCTTTGCGCACAGGCTTTGTGTCTGGAAGAAATGTTTGGGTGTGCGGTGCCCGAAGGGGCGTTGTTTTACGATCGTCCTCACCGCCGGACGACCGTGCAGTTTGATCAGGCTCTTCGGGATTTGACTCAGAAAACTGCACAAAAAGTGCAGCATATGTTTGCGTCAGGCAAGACCCCGCAGCCTGTATGGAGCAAGGGCTGCAAACATTGCTCTCTTGAAGCGATTTGTCAGCCACGCCGTCTGGAGAAACCTCTTTGTGTTGAGAAATGGTTTCTCGAAAATCTGGAAGACTGAACACGATGCGTAAACACCTGAACACAATCTACGTGACAACAGAAGACGCCTGGCTACGCAAGGATGGCGCGAATATTGTTGTCGAGGTGGAGGGCAAGGAGCGCGGTCGTGCGCCGTTGCATCTGCTGGAGGGGATTATGTGTTTTGGCCGTATTGGTGCGTCTCCGGCTTTGCTGGCTGCCTGTGCGGAAAACGGTATTGCGTTTTCCTATCTTTCACCTACCGGACGTTTTCTGGCACGGGTTGAAGGACCAAGGTCAGGCAATGTGCTGCTGCGGCGCACACAATATCGGGTGGCAGATGACACCACCCGGAGTGTCTTGATTGCCCGGTATATCGTGGCTGCAAAGGTTGCCAACCAACGGACAGTTATACGGCGTGTCTTGCGAGACTACGGCGCTTCGTCCCCTGAAGCGAGCCAGAAAGCCCTTCAGGCCGCGGAAGCCTGGCTGACAGATACGACGCGCCGTATTGTTAAAGTTACCGACATGGACAGTTTGCGGGGAATAGAAGGGGAGGCTGCCCGAGTTTATTTTGGGGTATTTAACCTGTTTATCCGTTCTGAAGATCCTGCTTTTCAGTTTGGTGGTCGTTCCAGAAGGCCACCGCTGGACCGTGTTAATGCGTTGCTTTCATTCCTGTATGCTCTTTTGGGGCATGATTGCCGGTCAGCACTGGAAAGTGTTGGACTGGACCCGCAGGTTGGATTTTTGCATGCAGACCGCCCCGGTCGTGCCAGTCTGGCGCTGGATCTCATGGAAGAACTCCTGCCTGTTCTGGCAGACAGGCTTGCCCTTAATCTGATCAATCGTGCACAGGTGCGTGCGGCCGATTTTGTCTGCCATGAAGGGGGTGGAATTACGTTGCATGACGATGCCCGTAAAACGGTGCTGACAGCATGGCAGGAGCGCAAGAAGCAGGAAATCCGCCATCCATTTTTAGGAGAAACGATGACCTTCGGTCTTGTCGCGCACATGCAGGCCTTGTTGTTATCACGCTATTTGCGTGGAGAACTGGATGCATATCCAGCATTTATCTGGAAATAGTCATGCTTGTTTTAATAACATATGATGTAAACACAGAAGATGCCGCTGGGCGCAGACGTCTGCGCCGGGTTGCGCGTGCCTGCCTTGATTATGGTCAGCGTGTTCAGCATTCTGTTTTTGAATGTGAGGTCGATCCGGCGCAATGGGCAGAATTACGTGCGCGCCTTCTTAATGAAGCGGATTCTGCAAAAGATAGCCTGCGCTTTTATCAACTTGGTGCTAAAGGGCGTCAACGTGTAGAGCATGTAGGGGCAAAGCCAGTGCTGAACCTTGAGGGTCCGCTTGTTTTTTGACGCCTGAACATTTCTGCAAATAGCCAGTGGCAAGCGGTTTCTGAACGATATTTTCAGATAGAATAACTGAGGTTATTTTGCCGATTCAAGCGTCTGCGCGAACCGTGATCGGTTGATGAAATCTGGGGAGGATCGCGGACTCCATAACATATTGAAAAACAAAAATAATCTTTCGCGCCTTTGACGTGCTAGAGCGTGTCGTCAGTTAAACGGGGGGATTATGAAGCTTGTACTCCCGTTTGATCTGTGATGTTTTCTTCCTGTTTCTGGAACGGGGAGAGTGTGAATGCGACGGTATGGTCTGAGCGATGGTCAGTGGGAGCGGATAAAAGATCTTCTCCCGGGTCGCGAAGGTCATGTCGGTGGGACGGCTGCGGATAACCGTCTGTTTATCGAAGCTGTGCTGTATCGTTACCGTGCAGGCATTCCCTGGCGTGATCTGCCTGCCCGGTTCGGGGACTGGAAGAACGTGCACCGGCGGCTGCGTCGCTGGTGCGAAGGCGGCGTGATCGAGCGGATTTTCCGGCATCTGGCTGCTGACCATGACAACGAATACATGATGATCGACAGCACCATTGTCCGTGCTCACCAGCATAGCGCGGGCGCCCGTAAAAAAGGGGGGTGGATCAGGCCACCGGGCGGTCCCGTGGCGGACTGACCACGAAAATCCATGCCATTGTCGATGCCGCGGGAAAGGCTGCGGCTCTTTCCCTGACGCCCGGACAAAGGGCCGACATCACAGAAGCAGAGCCATTGCTCGATGAAGTCGATCCCGAGGTCTTCATCGCCGACAAGGCTTATGATGCCGATCCCCTCATCGAAAAGCTTGAAGAGCGGGGGATCACACCGGTTATTCCGTCAAAGAAAAACC
>NZ_JACRVR010000024.1:0-44977 GCF_018811975.1 Acetobacter sp. P1H12_c
GCCATGGAATACCCGCGCGATAGCGATACAGCACCGCCTCCACGAACAAACGGTTGTCCACCGCAGTGCCGCCGACATAGCCTTCTCGACCGGGAAGAAGATCCTGTATCCGCTCCCACTGGTCATCGCGTAAACTATAGCGTCGCATCTGTCTGTCTCCCCCAAAAAACGGGAAAACAGTCAGCACACGCAGACACAAAGTACAACCCTCACCTGCCACACTCAGGGTTTAACTGACGACACGCCCTAGTGTAGCGCCTTTGATTTTCTTTCAAGAATTTTTAGATGCCGATGAGCAAGCACAATGGATTGCCTCGCAAATCATCCAAAACCTGAAAGAGGACGAGTTAAAAGCTGACGACATTATTGTTATAAATCCAGACCCTCTAAGCACCCCAAAACAAGTTGGTCCTATTCGAAAAATACTGTTTGATAATGGAATACCATCTCATCTTGCTGGGGTGGACACCAGTTCAGACGTATTTTTCAAACCAGATGAAGGATCCGTTGCTTTTACAGGAATATTCCGGGCAAAAGGTAACGAGGCTGGTATGGTCTATGTAATAAATGCTCAGGATTGTTACAATTCATTTGGGGAAATAGGAAAGGTCCGAAATCGTTTATTTACGGCTATGACGCGCAGTAAGGCTTGGGTGCGTGTAGTCGGGCATGGAAAAAATATGCGTCTTCTTAAATCTGAATACGATCGTGTTGTTGAAAATAATTACCAGTTAAAATTCATTTATCCAAATTCTGATTTGCGTGCGAAGCTTCGTGTTGTGAATAGGGATATGTCCCTCGAAGAGAAGAAGCATGTAAAAGAAGGGAATGCAGCCGCAAGCGCTTTGCTTAAACAGCTATCTAAAGGACAAATACAATTAGATGATCTATCTGAAACTGTCCTGAACGAGCTTCGCAGACAATTAGGACAATAAGCATGTCCGATATTAATGCTGTTGCGCAAGAAATTAGAAATTTGACCTCTAATTTGATAGGCGTTGGATTATGCGTCGATCAAAATTTTCCAAAGATTTCAAAGAGGCCTTCTAAAGAGGGACAGATAACAGAAATATCTATATCTGGTTTATCCGAAATTTCTGCTGCGCTGCGGCATAGGCCTTATTTAGAAACCTATAATGAACTCGGAAGTGAGCGTTCTTTTAATATGAAATTAATTGACGGTGCACTTATTCAAATGAGATATTTGTTTTCTCGAAAAAAACTAAAAAAACACGTTTTATCTTTTCTACCTTCTCCAGATCTCCTTGAATATCAAAATGAACCTGAAATTTATGAAAACGATATATTATATTCTGAAATAATACTTAAGGATATTGTTACTTCTCCAATTAGATTTGATTACGACGCGGATGCTTCAGTAGACTATATTCACCCAACCTCGCATTGTACATTTGGGCAATATAAAAATTGCCGCATACCGGTTTTGGGTGCATTGACACCATTTAGATTTGTCAATCTTATATTGAGGTCTTTTTATAATACGGCATTTAACGAACGTTGTTCTGGCTGGTCGGCAACAACAAAAGATTTTCCATATACTCTTACAAGTCGAGAACAGGCTGATATGCATTGGTCATTCGGTAGAGCCGATATGTAGAAATTTTTCAATCCACAAATGCGGATATGAAGCTTTTATTAGTGGCTGATTTTATGTGGGAATAAAAAGTATAATCTATGAAAATATTCTATGATATCAGCTTGTTAATTGATATTTCTGGCAGACATCCTCCGCCACATTTCATTCATAAAAATCTATCACTGTGATGCCATTCTTTGCGGTGCGATGGGGTTCTGTGCTCTTTCTGGAGAGTGGCGCAAAGCTGTGTCTGTTGTTGCAGGAGGTAATGCGGGGATGCTCACAGAGCATGAAATCGCTCAGGATCTTGAGGACCGTGAACGGCGGATAGAATTGCTGGTCCGGCAACTGCCTGCGCGCATTCAGGCGGCTGTTCACTGGTTGCGCCGCCCGCAGGCCCGATGGGTGCGGATGCCTGCGGGTGTCTTCTTCATTCTGGGGGGATGTCTGGCCATCCTGCCGGTTTTTGGCATCTGGATGCTGCCACTTGGCGTTTTATTGTTGTCTGACGACGTGCCGCCTTTACAGCGTGTAACCAATAAAGCGCTGGCGTGGGTTGAGGTAAAGCGCCCGCACTGGATGGGCTTGCCGCGTTTGTAAAAACGGGAAGTGCGTGCAGAACTCAACGGATCTGTCTGCTGTTTTCCCGGTTAACGGGCTTCTTCCATTTTAATATCGTCTGCTTTCAGGTCCGGAACCGTTTCTTTTTCTGGCTGGCACGGAAAAGAGCGGGGCGTTGAGGCTGGCTGGTCTTCCTGATCGGTTTTGTCGGCAGGGGGCCGGTGCGGGTTTGGCCCAAAGCCGTTCATGGCCTGCCGCATACCCATTCCGGCCAGCCCTCCGGCCATGCCGCCTGCACCGGGAATGGCACCGAGCGCTGCGGGCATTACCTTCTGCATGGCCTGCCCGAATTCTATATGCCCGTGGAACGGACCATGCTGTGCGGGCATGGTATTCTGGCAGGCTGTTTCAGCAGTTTTGTCTTTATGGGAGGCGCAGCCAGCCATCCACAGACACAGTAAGGACAGGCCTGTGCGGAGCTGTATGGACATGGTGGAACCTTTGTCACCAGGGCGGTTTTATACAGACAGGATTGCTGTAAACCTGTTTCATAAAGATCATGATTTCTGGCTTGTGAAGAGGTGTTTTTCATTATTTCAAAAATGAAAAGAATGAACGCAGGACAAATTTTTGCCACACCTCCGGCAGAACAGTCGTCATGTTGAAAATGAGGTCTCTGATGAAGACAAAAGTGATGCTTGCTCTGGCTCTCGGGTGTTTTGCCCTCGCGGCACCCCAGTCCTATGCCGATCCGCGCGGTCAGGGTGGTCCGGGTGCTCATGGTGGGCCCGGCGGTGGTCCGGGCGGCCCCGGTGGCGGAGGCCCTCGCGGCAACCATGGCCCGAACATGGGCAACGGCCGGGGTGGCCCGCAGCCGTCTTATGACATGAACCGCCGATGGGCCCGGGGTGAACGCTATGACGGCCCGCGTGAGCCGCGCTGGATGGTGAATGACTGGCGCCGCCAGCCCGGCCTGTGGGCGCCCCCAAGCGGATATTCCTGGATGCGCTATGGCAACCAGTTTCTGCTGACAGCTCTGGCGACCGGCATTATTGCAGGTGTTGTGAATGCAGGGGTGGGGGCCGTTACACCGGTTGTGCCGGTTACCCCCATGGTGCCCGTTGCTCCGGGTTATCCTGCAACGCAGGGCTATCCCGCAGCCGGGGGCTATGCGACACCGTATTGATCGGTGCAGTTTTGAGGCAGGAAAGACAGAGGTATCGCTCTTTCCCGCCTTGAGTGCGTTTCTGTAAAAAAGAGGATGCAGCCTTATCCGGCGCATCCCCTTTTTTGTAAATTTTTGAGTTTGTCGGGCCTTACGCTTTGGCGGCCTCACTCAGAATCTGCTCAATCAGATCCAGACCTTCATCCAGCAGGGCGTCAGAGGCGGTCAGAGGTGTGAGGATACGGATGGTTGCTCCCTTCACACCACAGGCCAGCAGGATCAGCCCTTTCTCACAGGCCAGAGCGCAAAGCTTGCCCGCTGCTCCGGCGCGCTGTTCTGTGCTGCCGTGGCTTTCCAGAATATCAAAAGCAATCATGGCCCCCAGTCCGCGCGGCATGCTGACGGGCAGCAGGTCCGTGCGCTTATGCCAGCCTTCAATCCGGGCGCGCAGGCGGTCACCCATCGCGTTGGCGCGGTCCAGCAGGTTGTCTTCTTCAATCACATCCAGCACGGCAAGGGCTGCGGCGCAGGCCAGAGGCGCACCGGCATAGGTGCCGCCAAGGCCGCCCGGCGGGACGGCGTCCATCAGGTCGGCACGGCCAATGACGCCGGAAATGGGCAGGCCACCACCAAGAGATTTCGCCACCGAGACCAGATCGGGCTCAACGCCGGAATGTTCAATACCGAACATCTTGCCGGTGCGGGCAAAACCGCTCTGCACTTCATCAGCAATCAGTTTGATGCCGTGTTCATCACAAATCCGGCGCAGCTCTTTCAGCAATGCGGTCGGCGCAACGCGGAAGCCGCCTTCACCCTGCACAGGCTCAATAATAATGGCGGCAACCTGCGTGGGGGCAATATCCGCCGCAAACAGGAAGTGCAGCATTTTCAGGCTGTCTTCCACCGTGACGTCACTATCCGGGAACGGCACGTGATAGACCTGCCCCGGCAGGGTGCCGAAGGGTGCTTTGTAAGGCAGGACCTTGCCGGTCATGGCGGAGGCCAGCAGGGTGCGGCCATGGAAGCCACCGCAGAAGGCAATGACGGCGTTCCGGCCAGTGGCTGCACGGGCAATTTTAACAGCGTTTTCTGTCGCTTCCCCGCCGGTGGAGAAGAAAATAGTTTTGGCAGGACCGGAGAAGGGCGCGCGCGCGTTCAGCTTTTCCGCCAGCTCAATATAGGATTCATAGGGGGAGACCTGAAACGCTGTGTGGGTAAAGCGTTCAAGCTGGGCTTTGACCGCGGCCATAACCTTGGGGTGACGGTGCCCCACATTCAGCACAGCAATACCGCCGCCAAAATCAATATAACGGCGGCCTTCCACGTCCCACAGTTCTGCATTTTCCGCGCGGTCGGCAAAAATGGGGGTGGAGGAGGCCACGCCACGGGGCACGGCGTTGGCCCGGCGGGTCAGAAGATCCTTGTTTGTTGTGCTCATGCCGTCTGGCTCCTGAAAAAAGAGGACTGCGGGGAGGCGCAGCCCGACGAAATTGTTTCAATCTCGTAAGTGGTTTTCAGGCAGGAGGGGAGGCGATTTTTTCTTGCAGATGTGGTGATAAATTGTCACCGCACTGTCGCAGCGTGTCAGCCCGCCAGTCTTTCCGCGGCAATCTGCTCCAGCAGCCAGTTCCGGAACAGGCTCAGCCCGTGGTTTTCCCACCCCCCGTCTGTGGTGCGCAGCACGTAGGAGCCAAGCGGCGTGGTCTGCACAGGCGTTTGTTTTGGCTGGATGCGGATCAGCCGGCCTGTCACCAGATCATCCCCCAGCAGGAAGGGGTTGCTCAGCGCAATGCCTTCTCCGGCACGGGCGGCGGCCAGCGTCAGATGGGCCTGCCAGAGGCGGCCCGCGCAGGGGATGGTTCTGGCAGGCACATGCTGCGCCTGAAACCAGAGCTGCCATTCTGAATCATCTTCTTCATGCAGCAACGGCGCATGCAGCAGGTCCGCCAATGTTTCCGGCTGACCGCCCAGCGCCGCCAGTCCTTCCGGAGAGATCACCGGAAACACCGGGGGGCGTGCAATATCAACACTGCACAGGCCGCGCAGGGTGAGGGCGGCATTTGTGTCCCGCACATAGCAAATATCGGCGTGGGTTTCGGCCGCGATGCCGGTGGCGTGGAAGGCGGTATTGGCATCAATCGGGCGGAGCATGAAATCCATCCGCGGATGCGCGCGGCGAAAGGCCGCGAGGCGCGGCAGCAGCCAGTGATAGGCAAAGCCATGTACGCACGTCACAGTCAGGCTGGGGGTTTGCTGGCGGATATTTGCAGTTGCCTGAGCCAGACCATCCAGATGCGGGAGAATCTGCGTGTAATAGGTCTGCCCGGCCAGTGTGAGCGCGCCTGTGGAACGGTCCCGCAGCGGTGTGCCCAGAAACTGCTCCAGATCCCGTACATGGCGGCTGATGGCGGCGTGGTCCACGCGCAGTTCCGCCGCAGCGCGCCGTATGCCCCCGGTGCGGGCAAAGGCGGCAAAGGCGTTCAGGGCGGCCAGAGGGGGAATGCGGTATCGCGGGTCCATTGGGGGCGCAAGCAGAGAAGGGATCTTGCTACTTGGGCGCAAAAAGTCGGGTGTGCAAGGCGGCAGCCCGGAGAGAATACGCGGCGCGACTCCCCGGTTTTCTGGCGGAAGACTGTGGCGTATGAGTCGTGGGCAGCAGTTTTTTGAGGGAAATCAGCAGAAAATCCCAGAAAACTGGCAATTTTTTATCACGAAACCGTTTGGCCTAAAATTTGATCAAATGCCCGGAAAATTATCTTTTCTCGGGTTGCGGTGCGGTATCGCGTCACACGATGCCTGTTTTTTATACTACAAATATTATCGGGGTATTCAGATAAAATACGGGGATTCTTCAGGATGATTACTTGGATATCAGTTCCTGAAACCCTGCTTCACTATGCGCTTTCTCGATATCTGGGGGCTTTTATTTTCCTGTTGCGTCAGGGGAGGGAGGTGTGGTTTTAGCCCTCCACACGCTAAATTCTTAGGAAAACAAATAATGCTTATTCACGTTGTTAATGACGCCATCTCCGCCACCATGCAGGTTGCCCCGATGGCCCCGATGCTCGTCTTTCTGCCGGTTGTTGCCATGCTGATGCTTGCGACCGTGTTTTCTGACCGCACAGCCTGAGCGTTTTTAAGCGTTTCAGTCTGTTTTCCCTGTGTCCGCCTGATGTAAGGCGATACAGGTGTCCGGACCGTCATTCCTGAGGAATGACGTCAGTCCGGGGCGGGCCGCCTCTTCGTGCCCGGCTTTGCTGCCCTGAGCAGCGTTTTCCTGCTTCTGCATCTTCCCTGACAGATATTTCTGTTTAAAACCCGGTGAACCCTCTGTTGCGGAGGCGTGCTGTACATCACCGTCGGGGACTATTCGGGGCTGCCCATGCAGGATCTTTTTAACGCGCATCATGTCGGGAATTCCCGTCCGCTGGGTCTGTCTGATGATGTTGTCAGCACAGCCACCTACGGCGGCCCGGACCAGTGCTACCGTTACAGCTTGAAGCGGGTGTGGGATGCCTCCCGGCCTGTCGTCATGTGGCTGATGATGAACCCGTCCGTCGCAACCGAAGTCGGGGATGACCGCACTGTCGCCAAATGCCAGCGTTATGCACGCGCATGGGGCTATGGCGGTATTCTGGTGGGTAACACCTTTGCCTATCGCTGCACGGATCAGACACGCCTGCTGGAAACACCGGACCCGGTCGGGCCGGAGAATGATGCCGCTCTTCTGCGCATGGCGCAGGAGGCGGATCTGGTGATAGCCGCCTATGGCTCTCCGCAGCACAAGGCCCTGCGTGAGCGCGGGCCTGCTGTTGTGCGCACGCTCCAGCAGCACGGGATTGCCGTATATGCCATGAAAGTGGGGGTGAATGGTCGCCCCTGCCATCCTCTTTATCTGCCCGCAGCCCTCCGGCCGGTCCTGTTGCCTGCGTCCTGATCAGGGTTGCGTGGCGGCCCTGATGGTTGACGGATGGCCGCCTTCAGTATCCGATCAGCAGGAACAGTGTCAGGCCACAGCGCAGTCCCTGCGGCCTGACCGCAACCAGACGGGGGTTTGCACCCCGCTCCTGCATGGGAAGGATTGGAATGACAGGCTCGTCACAGGCGCAGAACGCCACACCGGAAGAGACAAAACTGGCCAGCATGCTGGACCGGCTGGGGGAAGTGGCGGTGCGCACCGGCCTGAACGTCGCGCCGGGGCAGCAGGTGATTATTACGGCCCCGCTGGAGGCTGTGCCGCTGGTGCGGCGGGTGACGGAACACGCCTATAAGGCCGGGGCCGCGCTGGTCACGACCTTCTACGCGGATGAGGAAACGACTCTGGCGCGTTACCGCTTCGGGCATGAAGAGACGTTTGATACCGCAGCCGACTGGATGGCCCGTGGCATGGCGGAGGGCTTCCGGGCGGGTGCGGCCCGTCTGGCGATTACCGGCAGCAACCCGGCTTTGCTGGCCGGGCAGAATCCGGAGCATATTTCCCGCGCCAGCCGTGCGGCCTCCCGCGTGAACCGCCCTGCAATGGAAATCATCACCAATTTTGATGTGAACTGGAACATCGTCGCCACAGCCACTCCGGCATGGGCGAAAGTGGTGTTTCCTGATCTGCCGGAAGATCAGGCAGTGCTGCGCCTGTGGGACGCGATTTTTGCGGCCTCCCGCCTGACCGGGGCGGACCCGGTGACAGACTGGGCGGCGCATAATGCAACCTTGCACCGCCGGGCGGTATTCCTGAATGATGCCCGTTATGCGGCCCTGCATTTTACCGGGCCGGGGACCGATCTCACGGTTGGTCTGGCGGATGGGCATGACTGGGCTGGCGGGTCTGAAAAAGCGGGCAATGGCATTGTCTGCAACCCCAATATCCCCACGGAGGAAGTGTTCACCACGCCGCATCGCCTGAAGGTAGAGGGCTATGTAGCCAGCACCAAGCCGCTTTCGCATCAGGGCACGCTGATTGATGATATCTGCGTGCGGTTTGAAGGCGGCAAAATTGTTGAAATGCATGCGTCAAAAGGGGAAGACGTCCTGTCCCGTGTGCTGGATACGGATGAAGGGGCCCGCAGGCTGGGGGAAGTTGCCCTTGTGCCGCACTCCTCCCCGATCTCGCAGAGTGGTATCCTGTTCCAGAACACCCTGTTTGATGAAAATGCCGCCAGCCACATTGCTCTCGGGCAGGCCTATACCAAATGCATGCTGGATACGGCTGGGCAGGATGAAGCCGCTCTGGCCGCGCGGGGTGCCAATAGCAGCATGATCCATATCGATTGGATGATCGGTTCTGGCGAGATTGATGTGGACGGTATTGACGCAAACGGAACTGCGGTGCCGCTGATGCGCAAAGGTGAATGGACTATTTCAACGTAATCAGGCTTGTGAAAAACAGTTCTGCTGTAAAGAAGGATCTTATATGATGAACGGAATGAAAAAGATCGCTCTGGCGACGGCTCTGCTGTCAGGCGGCATCATGGTGCAGCCGGCGGGCGCACAGACGGCGGCTCCGGCGCAGACGCCTGCTCAGGCCCCGACGCAGGCACAGGGCACCTCCCGCCCAAATCTGACCCCGGAACAGGTGACAACCTTGCAGCGGGATATGAACACGGCTCTGCATTACAAGCTTGCCGCCAATGTTGTGCCGCGCCTGACATCCGCGCTGAAATCCATTCAGGCAGCCCATATTCAGCCGCCGGGGCGTCTGGGCATGTCACTGGAAGAGCAGATTGATATGGTCGGGAAAGTGCCTGGTCTGGAACCGATTTTGAAAACAAACGGTTTTACGCCGCGTGAATTTGTCATGAGCCTGACCTGTGTCGGTCTGACAGGTAGCCTGATGAATGTCCCGCCGGGGCAGGCAAGCAGCACGATCCCGACACCCGATGCAGCAAACGTCGCAATCCTGAAAAGTAACCCGCAGCAATTGCAGGATCTGATTGCCGTCCTGCGTGCAGAGCATCAGCCGGATGCGCAGTAAAGTGTAAGGAAATTAAAGTCTTTCTCAGGAAGTAATTTGAGAAAGACCTTTTCAGGCGGGCGGTATTTTTGAAATACCGCCCGTTTTTTATGGATTTTACAGAGAGGCGTCTGCCAGATTTTTTCTGGCGGCACTAAGAGCGTTTTCCGCCTCTGCATCCGGTGTGATCAGGCGGCTTGCGCGGCTGAGCGCCATAATGGGGAAGAACTGCCGGTACAGGTCATATCGGAGCATGAACGCTCTTGAGAGTTCTGCGCCCTGTTGCAGGCGTTTTGACAAAGCCGGGTCATCCAGCCGGATGGTCTGGCCCACCCCGTAACCGGGGAAGCCCGTGCCGGTATAGTCTTCCTCAGTCCAGCTTCCGTCCGCTTCCTGACGTTCAATCAGATAACGGCAGCCTTTTTCAATAGAGGGATAATCCTGCGGGCGCGCCGCCGCAATAAGCCCCATCAGCGCCCATGCCGTCTGGGACGCCGTGGTGTTGCCCCGGCCAATGGAAGAAATGTCCATATAGGATGCGCAGCTTTCACCCCACCCGCCATCGTCCTGCTGGTGGGCCACGAGCCAGTCACAGGCTCTGGCAATGTAGGGTTGCGTCATATCCTCACCAATGGCGGCCAGTGCGGGCAGAACGGCCCCGGTGCCATAGATGTAATTTACACCCCAGCGGCCAAACCACGGGCCCTGCGGGTCCTGCTCTGCCCGGACGTAATCAAGCGCACGCTGGATGCAGGGCAGATCCCGCGGAAGGCCCAGAATTCCAAACGCTTCCAGAATATGCGCCGTAACATCCACAGAGGGTGGGTCCAGAGCCTCACCAAAATCACAGAACGGGATTTTGGAAAGAAGGGCCTTGTTATTGTCTTTATCAAAAGCGCCCCAGCCCCCGCAGGCGCTTTGCATCCCCACCAGCCAGCGCACGGCGCGGGCAATGGCCTCTTCAACACCGCGCTCTTTCCATTCCGGCCGGTGGCGGCAGGAGGAAAGGGCGATCAGCGCGACGGCGGTATCGTCCGTGTCCGGATAGAAGTCATTGGCATATTCAAAGGCCCAGCCACCGGGTTCCACATCCGGCAGCTTAATGGACCAGTCGCCTTTAACCCGCACCTGCCGGTCCAGCAGCCAGCCCAGCGCTTTATCCATTTGCGGGGTAAAGCGGTCTTCGGCTTTGGCGTCATGCAGTGCCATAATGGCCAGCATGGTGTCCCACACCGGGCTGTTTGTTGCCTGAATAAAAGAGGCATCCCCTTTATCGTGCCGCCAGCCGGGGTCATTCAGCGCATCAAGACCTTTGGCCATAACCGGATGATGGAACTGAAACCCTTCTCCATGCAGCGCCATCAGGCCGTAGACCCATGGCGGCTGAATCCCGCCCCATCCGCCATCGGCATCCTGATGCCGGATAATCCATTCCAGCATATGGCGGATAGCGGCTTCCCGCATTGTGTTGCGTTTAAGAAACCGGGACTGGAGCCAGTGCAGGCCTTTATCCGTTGCCCGGAAGAAGTCTGACCACAGATCCACGCCTTCCTTTTTAGGGAGCGTATAGTCAAAATTCCCCCGCCCTTCAGGAAACAGCGCGTTCAGGCGGTCCTGCGGCCGCAGCGGGCGGCTGGGGCGGCGGGCGGAGAGCACGGCCAGCGGAACCAGTGTGGCCCGTGCCCACTGGGCAAAATTATAGATGGAGAAAACAAATTTGTTCGGGAACCAGATAATTTCCGGGGGCAGGTTGGGGGTTTTCTCCCACGGCCATTCCCCAATCAGCGCCAGCCAGTAGCGGGTGAAAACCCGGATATTTTTCAGGCCGCCTTTCTGCGCAATCCATGTGCTGGCCTTGTGCAGGGCGGGGGTGTTTTCCGGATATCCCAGTGAGCGCAGGGCGGCATAGGCTTCCACCGTTGCATTAATATCCCCATTGCCGGCGTCCGGATAAATCCCCCATGACCCGTCCTGCCGCTGCGTTTGCAGCAGAGCGTTGCCAAGGCGCGGGCGCAGCGGGTGGTCTTCCAGACCAAGGAACCACAGAGCCAGACACCATTCCGCTTCCATCGAGGCGTTTGAGCCTACCGGGCCAACCCAGTGGCCATCGGCTTTCTGCTGCCCGATCAACCACTCACAGGCGGAAGAGACAGTATGGGTCAGGCTGTTTCCCATTCCTTTAAAGAGTGGCATCGTCATTTTATAAACACCTCTGCACCAAGATCATCGTCCGGAGATTTTACGCTTTTGCCGGTTCAGCCGGACCGGCAGGCACCATCAGGGTCTGGATATCCGCAAAAGCGGCCTGCCACTCCACGTCCTGCATGGTGATAAAACCAAAACTTCTTAGAAAAAAAGCACCTTCGGCAGCAAAAATCATGGTGCGCATCTGCCGTGCTTCATCGGAATGACAGACTTCGCTGGTCAGCCAGCCCGCATACCAGTCCCGTATCTTTTTGAGATGATCAGGAGATTGCAGAAGGGTAATCAGCGTTCCGGCAATGCGCGTGCGGGTGGCATCATCCATCTGCGCGCAGACCTGCACATAAGCACGGGCTTTATCGGCCGGGGTGGCGTCTGGCGGGGTATGGGTCTGCACTTCTGCGTCGAAGGCGGCAATCCAGCGGTCAATCAGGGCCGTAATCAGGTCATCCTTACTGCCAAAGCAGTATTGCAGGCCGCCTTTTGTAATACCCGCTTCGCGCGCAACGGCGTCCAGTGTCAGGGCAAGCGCACCATCACGCTGGACGAGCTGTTCCGCACATTCCATGACCCGTTCACGATTGATGGTTCTGGGGCGCGCCATAACCCTGAAATCTCTATACCCGTTGTTTCCGTCCAGACGGAATTAAACGAGATGCTTCGTCGTTACAAGTCCGTTTTGAGCACGCAGCCATGCCACAGGTGAGGCCCGGCTATGGGGGATACCGCCTTTGCCAGCTTCCCGGACGATCCGGCTTAACAGCGGGCCGCGCGGGGGGGCAGCGTCAGGCTGTGCAGGGTGCCGCGCATCCGGAAATCTCCAAAGTCCATATCCAGCATGTCAGAAACGCCATTTGCAAAATAGCGCATGCCAATCTCGTAATCTGGCAGGATGCTGTCCGGTGTGCGGCCAAAAAAGGCGACATGCACACGTCCGGCAGGCTGGCCCGCGAGGGCGGGGGAGGGAGCCGGGTCTTTCAGCGGCCCCCAGCCCAGAAGGGTAATGTAGGTTTCCTGCGCGCCATCCGGGCCGGTACCGTCAAACAGCAGCGGAGCAATACTGGGGGTGCCCCGCTGGGCTGCGGCCAGAATGGCGGCGGTGTGCGCCATGGGGAACAGCGTGCCGTTAGGCAGTTTCAGAGTTTTCTTTATGGGTTTTTCATACTCCACCACGCCATGCCCCAGCGCATCTATACTGGCTTCCCCGCTGACAACCTGCAGCACGGCGTTGTTGGACTTCTGCACGGTACGAAAGACCAGATGCCGCCCGTCCTTGCTTTCCAGCGTGGTGTAGTCAGACACCATGTTCACCGCACCGCCGTTGCGGGTGGCGCTCTGGATATCCAGATGCTGCTGGGTAGACCACGCCGAGCAGGTGTCTCGCACCACATAGGTCATGTTGCCTGAGGCGGAGAGCGTGTTGCCGCCGGATTCCGCTAGACTGAGATCATACAGTGCCCGCTGGCCCACCAGTGCGCTGGTGGTGGTCCGGGCTGCGGAAGGGGGTGTGGGGCTGCCAGAGGCTGCGGCAAGGCAGGCGGATGGCAGGGCGACCAGAAGAAGAGCGGCTGCCACTGTCCGGGGAGCCCGTGCCCGGAGAGTCCATGGCCGGTGTGCTAGACCCTGGAGGAACAGTGCTCCGGGTGTCAGTGCCTCAGAGATCAGCGCCTTAGATCCTGCTGCCGCAGCGGAGGGGCTGCCCTTTTCCGGGCGGAAGGTCAGGGCAGGGTGGCAGAGCACCCGGCGGGCATGGCGGCGGAGGAATGCAGTCATAGCTGTCAGAAAAGAGCATCCGGGGCGGGAGTGCAACCACCCCGGATGCGGCATCTGACGTGCGTCAGTCTTTTTTGATCGTTGGTTTCGGCTTGGGCAGGTCCAGAGCCAGAGAGAGTTCTTTCAGGCGTTCCGGCGGCACCGTGGCCGGAGCGCCCATCATCAGGTCCTCGCCCTGCTGGTTCAGCGGGAACAGGATCACTTCACGGATGTTCGGCTCATCCGCCAGCAGCATGACAATACGGTCCACACCCGGAGCAGAGCCACCATGCGGCGGCGCTCCGTAGCGGAAGGCATTCAGCATGCCGCCAAACCGGGCCTCCACTTCGCTTTCCGGATACCCGGCAATCTCGAAGGCGCGGATCATGACGTCCGGCAGATGGTTACGGATTGCGCCGGAGGACAGCTCAATACCGTTACACACAATGTCATACTGGTAGGCGTTGATTTCCAGCGGGTTTTTGGTGTTCAGGGCTTCCAGACCACCCTGCGGCATGGAGAACGGGTTGTGCGAGAAGTCGATGCGTCCCGTTTCCTCGTTCAGCTCATACATCGGGAAGTCGGTAATCCAGCAGAAGCGGAAGGCGTTCTTCTCAATCAGGTCCAGCTCTTCCGCAATGCGGGTCCGGACCTGACCAGAGAATTTGGCAACGTCATCCCCCTTGCCTGCGGCAAAGAACACAGCATCCCCGGCGTTCAGGCCCAGCTTGGTGCGAATGGCCTCAACGCGGTCGGCTTCCAGATTTTTGGCAATCGGGCCTTTGCCGCCGTCTTCCGCAAAAATGATGTAGCCCAGACCACCGGCACCAGACTCGCGGGCCCAGGTGTTCAGCTTGTCAAAGAAGGCACGCGGCTTGTCACCGGCACCGGGGGCCGGAATGGCACGGATTTCACCACCATCGGCGGCAATGCGGGCAAACAGACCAAAGCCTGAACCGGCGAACTCGTCCGTCACATCAGAAATCAGCAGCGGGTTCCGCAGGTCAGGCTTGTCGGAGCCGTAGACCTTCATGGCGCGGGCGTAGGGAATCCGCTCAAACGGAGCCTGACTGACAGTGCGGCCGTTCCCGAACTCCGTGAACAGACCGGACATGACATCTTCCAGCGTGGCGAATACTTCGTCCTGCGTGGCAAACGCCATTTCAAAGTCGAGCTGGTAGAACTCACCCGGAGAGCGGTCCGCGCGGGAGGCTTCATCCCGGAAGCAGGGCGCAATCTGGAAGTAACGGTCAAACCCGGCCACCATGGCCAGCTGTTTGAACTGCTGCGGGGCCTGCGGCAGGGCGTAGAACTTGCCGGGGTGCATACGCGCCGGAACAAGGAAGTCCCGCGCGCCTTCCGGAGAGGACGCCGTCAGGATGGGGGTCTGAAGCTCAATAAAGTTCAGGGCCGTCATGCGCTTGCGCATGCTCTGGATCACGCGGGCGCGCAGCAGCATGTTGCTGTGTACGCTCTCGCGGCGCAGGTCGATGTAGCGATAGCGCAGGCGCAGATCTTCCGGGTAGTTTTCATGCCCTGCCACCTGCAGGGGCAGCACAGCGGCGGCGGACTGCACCACAAATTCACGCGCGCGCACTTCAATATCGCCGGTCGCAAGATCAGGATTGCGGGTGGCTTCCTCACGGCGCACAACGTCACCCGTGACCGTAATCACGCTTTCCACGCGGATGCTTTCCGCCTGTTCCAGCACCGGGTCACCCGCCGGGATAACAATCTGGGTGATGCCGGTTTCATCCCGCAGGTCGATAAACAGCAGGCCGCCGTGGTCCCGTTTGCTATGGACCCAGCCGGACAGGCGCGCTGTGGTGCCGGCATCCTGTGCGCGAAGGGCCGAACAGCTATGGGTACGGTAAGGGTGCATTCTCTCGTCCTGAAATTGAGGGCCGGTTTTTTCGATACTGCGCCGGAGGAAGCCGGGGAGCCGGGGAGATGTCAAGGGGCAGATGTTATGGGGAAGGTGCGGGCAGTTGTGCCATGCAAGCCCGGATGTCGGCTGCCAGCGCCTCAATCGCGGCACTTTGCGCATCCCATGCAAACAGGAAGCGGGCTGCCGCACCAAAAAAGGTATAGAATCGCCAGCCTCTGGCGCGCAGGCTGTTCATGGCCTGCTCGGGCATCAGCAGAAACACTGCGTTGGACTGCACGGGCCAGGCAATCTGTACACCGGGAATGGCCTCCACGGCCTGCGCAAACTGCCGGGCGCTTGCATTGGCGTGCTCGGCATTGCGCAGCCACGCCCCGCTTTTCAGCATGGTCAGCCAGGGGGCGGTGATAAAACGCATTTTGGAAGCAAGCTGCCCGGCCTGCTTGGCGCGTTCCGCAAAGCCACGGGCCAGAGAGCGGTCAAAAAACACCACAGCATCCCCTACTGCCATGCCGTTTTTGGTGCCGCCAAAGCTCAGGGCCTCCACGCCCGCTTCCCACGTCATGGCCGCCGGGGTGCAGCCCAGCGCGGCAATGGCGCAGGCAAAGCGTGCGCCGTCCATATGCAGTTTCAGCCCGTAATCCTTGCAGACTTCCGCCAGCGCCCGGATTTCGTCCAGCGTGTAAACCAGACCATTTTCCGTCGGCTGCGTAATGCTCACCACGGCAGGTTCCGAGGCATGGGGGCTGCTGGCCTTGCGGCGGCACAGGCGGATGGCCTCGGGCGTCAGTTTACCGTCCGGGCAGGGCGGCGTGAGCAGCTTGCTGCCGCCGGAAAAGAACTCAGGCGCGCCGCGCTCGGACGTTTCGATATGGGCAATGTCTGAGGCAATCACGCTGCAATAAGGCGGGCAGAGGGTGGCCAGAGCCAGAGCATTGGCGGCGGTGCCGGTCAGCACAAAAAAGACGGCGGCCTGTGTCTCAAACAGGGTGCAGATGGCGTCCGCGGTAAGCCGTGTCCACGGGTCATCCCCATAGGCCGGGGCGGACCCGGTGGCGGAGGCACGGGTTATGGCCTCCAGTGCTTCCGGGCAGATGCCTGCATAGTTGTCACTGGCAAAGTGCTGGGGCTTGTCTTGCATCAGTCTGGTCCGGGCGCAGGGGTGGGCATGAGGCGGTTTTATACCCCGTCCCGCGCGGGGCGTCATGGCCTTCCTGCCGGGTTTTCTGCCGCAAAAGGGTGGTAAGCATTGCGTTTGTTCCCCCTTTCCGGTATGGCGACCGCATCGTGCAGGCACCCCTGGAGGCCTGCATGTTCTGGTTTTTAGGAGAATTCAACGTGTCCAAGATTACATCTATCGACGCTTCGGCGCGCGCGAAAGCAGGTAAGGGGGCAGCGCGTGCAACGAGACGTGCTGGTCTGGTTCCTGCCGTTATTTACGGTGGCAAGAAAGAACCCACTCTGATCGCTCTTGACCCCCGCATTGTCATCAAGGGGATTCAGGCCTCTGGCTGGCGCTCACGCGTTTACGAAATCAAGGTTGAAGGCGGTGTGACCGAGCGCGCCCTGATTCGTGACATTCAGCTGCACCCGGTTAAAGACAGCCCGGAGCATGTTGACTTCCTGCGTCTGGCCGCTGGTCAGAAAGTGACTGTTGAAGTCTCCGTTCATTTCTCTGGTGAAGAAAAAGCTCCGGGCATCAAGCGCGGTGGCGTTCTGAACATCGTGCGTCACACGGTTGAAGTTGAAGCGGATGCAGAACACATCCCTGAATTCTTCACGGTTGACCTGTCCGCTCTGGACATCAACGACAACGTGCGCTGGGAAGACCTGAAGGGCACGGAAAACGTGACCCCGCTGGTGCATATCCCCAACTTCGTGATCGCCACGATCGCTGCACCGAGCGTTGACGAAGCTGATGAAGCCGCTGAAGCGGAAGCTCCGTCTGCCTGAACACCGGGCTGATGGTCTGAAACTCAGGGGTATGGAGGCACATGCCGGGCATGTGCCTCCAGCCTCGGTCAAGATACAGGACCAGTGATGTTGCTCTGGGCCGGACTCGGTAACCCCGAGTCTTCAATGAGCCGACACAGGCACAATGTCGGTTTCATGGCGGTGGACGCCATTGCCAGCCGGTATGGGTTTTCACCCTGGCGGCTCCGCTTCAAAGGACATGTTTCAGAAGGCCGGATCGGCACGCAGCGCGTGCTTCTGCTCCGCCCCATGACCTATATGAACCTGTCTGGTGAAAGCGTGCAGGAAGCCGCGGCGTTTTACAAAATTACGCCGGACCATATTACCGCTTTTCATGACGAGCTGGATCTTGCGCCGGGTAAGGTGCGGGTCAAGCGCGGTGGCGGGGCGGCAGGGCATAATGGCCTGCGGTCCATGGACAAGATGCTTGGCACCCCGGACTACTGGCGTGTGCGGATTGGTATCGGGCATCCCGGTGTCAAGGAGCGCGTGCATGGCTGGGTGCTTGGAAATTTTACAGAGACCGACAGACAGACCTGGCTTGAGCCTCTGCTGGATAAGATGGCAGACGCAGCCCCACTTCTGGCTGAAGGCCGTTCGGATAAATTCATGACGCAGGTTGCGTTGCCAGAGGGGAGTAAGGGCTGATGGGGTTTAATTGCGGTATTGTCGGTCTTCCCAATGTGGGTAAGTCCACACTGTTCAATGCGCTGACGGCGACGGCCACGGCGCAGGCGGCAAACTATCCGTTCTGCACGATTGAACCCAACGTGGGCCGCGTGGCTGTGCCCGACCCCCGGCTGGAAAAGCTGGCAACTGTTGGCAAATCCCAGAAGGTTGTGCCGACCAGCCTTGAGTTTGTGGATATCGCAGGCCTCGTGCGTGGCGCGTCCCGCGGGGAAGGACTGGGGAACCAGTTTCTGGCCAACATCCGTGAAGTGGACGCCATTATCCACGTGCTGCGCTGCTTTGAAGATGATGACATCACGCATGTTGAAGGCGGCGTGGACCCCGTGCGTGACGCGGAAATTATTGAAACAGAGCTGATGCTGGCGGATCTCGATTCGCTGGAAAAACGTCTGCCGGCTTTGCAGAAGCGCGCCAAAAACCGTGATGCCGAAGCCATGGCGCAGGTCGAGGTGGTTGAACCGCTGATTGAAGCGCTGAAGGAAGGCCACCCGGCCCGCACCGCCATCCCGGCGGGCGCGGAAGAAGCGGTCCGCCGCCTCCAGTTGATGACGACTAAGCCCGTTCTCTACGTCTGCAATGTGGATGAAGATTCAGCGGCGACCGGAAATGATTTCTCCAAAAAAGTGCAGGCCAAGGCGGAAGCTGAAGGCGCTGCTGTGGTGATCGTCTCCGCTGCGATTGAAGCTGAAGTCAGCCAGCTTGCGGATGAAGAACGCCGCGAGTTTCTGGAGGGCCTCGGCCTGAGTGACAGCGGGCTGGACCGTGTGATTGCCGCAGGGTACGGCCTGCTGGGCCTGCGCACCTACTTTACGGTTGGCCCGAAGGAAACCCGCGCCTGGACCATTACAGAAGGCACCAAGGCACCGCAGGCCGCCGCTGTTATTCACAATGATTTTGAACGTGGCTTCATTGCATGTGAAACAGTCGCATATGATGATTATATTCAGTACGGTGGTGAGGCCGGGGCGAAAGAAGCTGGCCGCCTGCGGATTGAAGGGCGGGATTACGTGGTGAAGGACGGAGACGTCCTGCTGTTCCGCTTTAACGTCTGAGCACAGACCGCACAGACAGTTTGGACAACAGAGAAACGGGGATGAAGGACGCCATCATGAAGGCGCAGGAAGACGGGCAACAGGGTGTGGCACAACAGCAGACGGTTTCCGGAGCTGTGCCAGGCCCGATGGTGGCCCTGGCGCGTCGGGCCAGACTGGCGTCCCGCACTCTGGCGCAAAGCCCGTCCTCCGCGCGGGACCGGGCTTTGTGGGCTGCGGCTGCTGCGGTCCGTGACGCCAGCCCCGCGATTCTGGAAGCCAACGCGAAGGATCTGGAAGCCTCCACAGCGCGGGATGCGTTCCGTGACCGCCTGACACTCACCCCGGAGCGGGTGGAAGCCATGGCTGTCGGGCTTGAGGAAATGGCGGATCTGCCGGACCCCGTTGGCCGTGTGCTGGAAGAATGGACACGGCCCAACGGCCTGCGCTTCCGCCGGGTGGCAACGCCCGTCGGCGTGATTGGCGTGATTTATGAAAGCCGTCCCAATGTGGGCGCGGATGCTGCTGGCCTGTGCATCAAATCCGGGAACGCGGTGCTGCTGCGCGGCGGGTCAGAAAGCCTGCACAGTGCGCGGGCCATCCACGCCGCGATTCAGGCGGGCCTGCGCGCGGCCGATCTGCCGGAAGATGCCGTGCTGATTGCCCCGGATGCAGACCGCGCTCATGTGGCGGATATGCTCGGCGCTGCCGGACTGGTGGATCTGCTGATTCCGCGTGGTGGCCGCTCTCTGGTGGAGCGTGTGCAGAAGGAAGCCCGTGTGCCAGTGCTGGCGCATGCGGATGGGCTTTGCCACACCTATGTCCATTCCGCAGCGGACCCCGGCATGGCGCGGCGGATTGTGCTCAACGCCAAAATGCGGCGTGTGGGCATTTGCGGCGCAACGGAAACGCTACTGATTGACGCCGCCATTGCGCCTTCTCTGCTGCCGCAGATTGTGGGCGATCTGGCCGAGTTTGGCTGCACCTTCCGCGCGGATGCGGAAGCACGGGCCATTATGCCAGACCTTCCTGCGGCCACGGAGCAGGATTTTTCCACGGAATGGCTGGATGCCGTGCTGAATATTGCTGTGGTGGACGGGGTGGATGAAGCCCTTGATCATATCCAGCATTATGGTTCCTCCCACACCGAAGCGATTGTGACGTCTGATGAAGCCGTGGCGACGCGCTTCCTCAACGGGACGGACAGTGCCGTGGTGATGTGGAACGCTTCCACGCAGTTCTGTGACGGGGGCGAATTTGGATTTGGCGCGGAAATCGGCATTGCAACAGGCCGCTTCCATGCGCGCGGGCCGGTCGGGGTCGAACAGCTGACGACCTTCCGTTACGAAGTGATCGGCACAGGGCAGGTGCGGACCTGACGCCCGGTATGGTCTGGCGGGATACGATTCCCACATGGGGGGACCATCGCATCGCGCGGATTGGTCTGCTGGGTGGGTCTTTCAATCCTGCGCATCCGGGCCATCAGACCATTGCCCGCCGTGCTCTGGTGGCTCTGGGGCTGGATCAGGTCTGGCTTATGGTCTCACCGGGGAACCCGCTTAAATCTGCGGAGGGCATGGCGCCGTTTGGCAGGCGTCTGGCGTCAGCAGCGTCTCTGGCGGATGGACGCAGGCTGATCGCTACAGATATTGAGGCCCGACTCGGTACCCGTTACACGTTTGATACGCTGGGAAAGTTGCAGATACGCTTCCCGAACGTCCATTTTGTCTGGCTGACCGGGGCAGACGGGTTTGCCACCCTGCCAAAATGGAAAGGCTGGAAACGTCTGCTGCACCGTGTTCCGGTAGCAGTCATGCCGCGTCCGGGGCAGAATATGCGGGCTTTGCGGGGCGCTGCGGCGCAGTATCTGGTGCATTGCCGCCTGCCAGCGCGGCAGGTACGCGTGCTGCCTGATCTTTCCCCCCCAGTGTGGGCTTTTCTTCCGGGGCGACAAAACGGTATATCTGCAACATCAATTCGTCAGCGGGGCGGCTTTGGGGATGGTGCGGGCCATGCCAGCGCGCCCGATATGTTAAATTCAGGAGAATGACCATCACCAGCAAGCCACCCGCCGAAGCATCTGCGCGCAGCAGGTCCTCCACGGCCACTAAGAAAAAAGCCGCAACCGCAAAACCCGCTCTGGCCGGTGCCGCCAAGGTGGCCGGGTCTGTGCGTAAAAAAGCCGCCGCTGCCGGGCCGAAGGGCAAGGTCAAGCGTGAGGCGGCCTCTCCGGACGTTATTGCCCAGTCGCTCGAACTTATCGTCAACAGTCTGGAAGATGATAAGGGCGAGAATATTGTCGTTATCGACCTGACGGGTCGTGCGTCCTTTGCAGACCGGATGGTGATCGCCACCGGTGTGGCGGACCGTCAGATCTCCGCCATGGCGCAGCATATTGAACGCAAGCTGAAAGATATCGGCATCAAGCGTGTGCTGGTTGAAGGCACAAATGGGTCCGACTGGGTGTTGCTGGATACGGGCGATATCGTGGTTCATCTATTTAAGCCGGAAGCGCGTGAGCTGTATGGTCTGGAAAAAATGTGGGGCGCGGAACTGGATGACGGGAACGAAGAGGCTGTCACCCCTGTTTGACCCTCTGTGCGTCCTAACAGTCTGCGCTTACAAAAAGGGGAAGCAGTCTTGCTTCCCCAATTTTTTTAAACGGCCTCGGATCAGAATGATCTTTTTGCAGCAAGGGAAGAGCGCAGCATGAAGCTGATTGCCGTCGGGCGCATGAAGGGTAAGTCCGAGCAGGCGCTTGTCGCCCGCTATCTCAAACGCCTGCGCCCTAAGCTTGATATTGTGGAACTGGCCGATGGCCGGGGCAGCCCGGATGAAATCAAACGGCGGGAAGCACAGGCCATTCTGGCCGCCTGTCCAGATCAGGCTTTTCTGGTGGCGCTTGATGAAGCCGGACGTGCTTTTGACAGCGTGGCGTTTTCTGACGCTGTGGCAGACTGGTCCGCACTGGGTCGGACGCTCTGCTTTGTTATTGGCGGCGCGGAGGGGCTGGACGCCTCAGTCATTCAGCGCGCTGATGCCAAACTGACGTTAGGCACCCTCACATGGCCGCACATGCTGGTGCGTATCATGCTGGTTGAACAGATTTACCGGGCACAGGCAATTGCCGCTGGCCACCCGTACCATCGGTCCGGGCGGCCTTAAGCGGCTTTTTTAGGCGTGGTCAGCGGTTTTTCAGAACCGAGCGCAGATTGCCCGCATTTTGCTCCAGTACCGCACGGCCTTCCTCCGGGGAAAAGCCAAAACATACCAGCACGGCCAGCTTGATGCTGCCTCCGGCTTTCTCCAGCGCCTCTTTCGCCTCGGCTTCCGTGCAGTCTGTGAGCTGCTGCACCATGCGGTGGGCACGCCGCACCAGTTTGGCGTTGACGATCTTCATATCGACCATCTGCCCGCGCCATGTATGACCCAGCCGGATCATCAGCGCGGTGGAAAGCATGTTGAGTGCCACTTTCTGCGCGGTCCCGGCCTTCATGCGCGTGGACCCGGCCACGACTTCCGGCCCGGTTTCAATCAGCAGTCCCAGTTCCGCCTCGCGCAGCAGACGAGTCTCTGGGCTACAGGACAGGCCAATGGTCAGGCTGCCCGCCGCGCGGGCGCAGGTGAGCGCTGCGCAGGTATACGGGGTGCCTCCGCTGGCGGCCACGCCAATCACAACATCATCCGGGCCAGCCTTATGGGTTGTGATAGCGGCGCGGGCGGCCTCTTCATCATCCTCAGCCCCTTCTACCGGCTGGAACAGGGCGGCATCGCCCCCGGCCAGCAGCAGAACAAGGCGCTCTTCCGGCCAGCCATAGGTGGGGATCAGTTCCACACCATCCTGCAAGCCAATCCGGCCAGAGGTGCCAGCCCCTACGTAAAACAGGCGGCCACCCCGTTGCAGGCGCGGCAGGGCGGCCGTAATGGCCTCTTCCATGTCGGGAAGTGCGGCTTTGACAGAGGCAACCGCCCCAAGCTGACTTTCCAGTAGTACATCCAGCAGGGTGCCGGTTGGCCAGAGGTCCAGCGCCTCATACCGGGAATCATATGTTTCGGTTTTGGCCGGACCAGTAAGGGAGGAGGGAGCCTGCTGGGTCATGCAACAAAAATCCTGTTGTTAGTACAAAAGAAAGGACTGGCGCAGGGCACGGAAGGACGCGAGGTCTTTCTCCCATATGGCGGCCAGAGCCTGAGCATCAGCCCCTTTATCCAGCATGGGCCGGATCTGCGCGTTTCCGCAAAGCTGGTCAAAAGTTTTTCCATTTCCCTGCCAGAAAGACGGGCCAGCCAGATGCCGCCCGGTGCTGAGCAGCGTCATGCCGGTGGCAATAGGGGCAAAGCTGTTACGGTCCGTCACGGCGCAGTGCAGGCCGTGCAGCAGCGTATTCTTGAAAGGGTCTACAAGGGATGTGAACCACACATCCCGGAAGGCCGTGCCGGCACATCCGGCTTTTGTGGCCGCCGCCCAGACGCGGCCATCGACAGCGGCGCTCCCCAGATACAAAAACGGCATGGTTGTGCCGCGCCCGACGGAAAAACTGGTGCCTTCAAACAGGCAGGTGCCCGGATAAACCAGTGCTGTTAACGGAGTGGGCATGTTGGGGCTGGGCGGGCACCATGTCAGGCCCGTATCTTCAAAAAACATGCCACGCTGCCAGCCTTCCATCGGGAGAATATCCAGCGTGGCTTTTTTGCCTGTCTGTGCAGAAACGAAAACGGCATTGAACAGCCGGGCAAGTTCCGCAACCGTCATGCCATGGCGCAGGGCAATGGGTGCGCGGCCAACAAAAGAGGCCAGTCGCGGGTCCAGCACCGGGCCGGAGGCGTCCAGTCCGGAAATCGGGTTGGGGCGGTCCAGCACCAGTATGGGGAGCCCAAGCTCGGCGCAGGCCATCATGCAGTCATAGAGCGTCCAGATATAGGTGTAGAACCGGGAGCCCGTATCCTGAATATCAAAAACAAGAAGTGTGATACCTGATTTTTTCAGGATATTTTTCAGCGCATCTCCGGTTTTTGTGTAAATATCATACACGGTGCAGCCTGTTTCCGGGTCCTGCATTTCCGGTTCTGAAAAGCCTTCCCGCATGGACCCGCGAAAGCCATGCTCCGGCCCGAAAATGGCCTGGAGCTGCACGCCCTCTGCCTGATGCAGGCAGTCTACAATAGAGGTGAGGGAATTATCCACGCTGGCGACATTGGCAATCACGCCAACCTTGTGCCCCCGCAGCGGTGCGTAGCCTTGCTCCCGCAGTTTTTCAAACCCGATTTTCACGCGGCCCGCAGGCGTTTTCTGGCAAGGGGCGGCGTGCGCAGGTGTTGCGGCCTGCGCCGGGACGCCGGATGCCAGCCGGGACGCGACTAAGGCTCCCCCCAGCCCGAGAAGAGCCTTGCCGCTCTGGCGTGCGAGGGCGCGGCGGGGAAGGTTGGTCATGCGTCAGAGTTCCGTGCAGAGCGTGAGAAAAGGCCGCGCGCCAGCCGCAGGCTGGTCGCAAAGAAAAATAGCAGCAGGATGCCTGTCAGAATTAGCCAGGGGAAGGCAAGCGGGTGCCCGGCGGGCCGGACTGTCGCCATCGCCAGCAAAACGAGCGGCACGGTCAGGCAGAAGGCCGGAATCAGCTCCGTTGCACGGGCCGAGGGGATGGTCATACCCGCCAGAAACGTCCCCAGCATGGGACCATATCCGCAGGCTGCAATGGAAAAGCCCAGCAGCACCGCAGACTGGCTCCCCTGCGCAAACAGCAGTGAGCAGCCTACAAGAATCACGCTCCAGAAGACTGTAAAAGCCCGTGCAAGCCCCAGCGGGCTGAGGGACAGGATGCGGCCCAGTTTTGTGCAGAGTGCAGAAAAATCTCCCACTGTGGCCGCGGTCATGGCGGAGAGGGTGGAGGACAGAGAACCCATTGTCGCCGCCAGAATGGCCGCCACCATCAGGCCGCGCAGGCCAGCGGGCAGACCATGCACAATATAGTCCGGGAAAATCGCATCGGGTGAGGATAGCCCTGTCTCCTGCAACGGAACCTGCCCGTGATACAGCCACAGCAAAATCCCAACGCCAGACAGCAGGAAAAATAGCGCGGTGACGCCCACGGCGCTGCCCATCAGAGCCATACGGGCTTCCTTCAGGCTGCGGGCGGCCAGCACGCGCTGCACCATAAGCTGGTCTGTGCCGTGGGAGGCCAGCGTCATCAGTGTTCCGCCCCCAATGGCTGCAATGGGGGTAAATGCACTGCTGAAAGGCGTGCTGGCATGCGCGAACAGAGCGAACTTCCCGGCATGCTGTAACGTACTGAAGCTGCCTGCGGGCAGACCGTGCATCAGCAGCGCGGCGCAGATGGCCGAACCACCCAGATAGAGGCAGAACTGAATAGCGTCTGACCACACAACCGCGCGTAAGCCGCCGCATAACGTATAAAAAAGCGTGATCCCGACAACAGTTGTCAGAAGAACCATATGGGGAACAGCCATATGCGTTGCCGCGAGCATGGCTGTCAGAGGCAGCATGCCTGCAAACAGCCGGACGGCCTCGGCCAGAACGCGCGTGCCCAGAAAGGTTGCGGAGGCAATGCGCTGCATCCGTGCGCCAAAGCGCTGGCCCAGATAGTCATACGCGCTCAGCATACGGCCTGAACTGTAAAGTGGCAGGAATTTCCACGCGACAATCGCACGGCCCAGCAGATACCCCAGCGCCAGCCCGACAAAAACCATCCCGTTGCCAAACGCCACGCCGGGCACACTGATAACGGTCAGCGTGGATGTTTCCGTCGCGACCATAGACAGGCACAGCGCCCACCAGGGCAGATCATGGCCGCCTTCCAGATAGGCGCTTGTGGAGGATTGTTTGCCTGAGAGCAGGACGGCCAGCAGAGGCATGCCAGCCAGATAGGCCAGCATGACGCTCAGATCGAGCAGGTTCATGCGGGCTGGCTTCCGGTCTGTCGTGTGGCGGCTATCAGGGCGCGGATAGCGTCAGCATCTGTCACGACAGGTTGGGAGCCAAAGCCCAAAGCCGCATCCTCCGGGTCCGCAACAGAGGGTTTGCGGCAGGAGGCATGGACTTCTGTCACGCCGGTCTGGCGGATCAGAGTCGCAACATTTCCGGCTTTCACGTCGCTTCCCGCCAGAATGACAAGCCGTCCTGCCGCCTGTTTCTGCAACCGGGCGAGGCAGTCGGCACCCTCCGGCGCGGTGGGCTTCTGGCCGGAAGTCAGAATGCGTGTAAAGCCTGCGGAAATAGCAAATTCCAGCTCTGCAAACGGATCTTGCGTCAGGTCAAATGCGCGGTGCAGCGTGCGTTCCAGAGGGCCACAGGCATCGCACTGGCGCAGGAGCAGTTCATGGTCCAGATGCCGGTCTGGCCGGAGCGCGCCCAGCACCACCCCGGTCAGTCCCGCCGCCCGGGCAGCACGAATATCGTTCTGCATCACGGCGGCTTCCTCTGCGTCAAAAATGAAGGAACCGGCCCGGGGGCGGATCATCGCAAGGGTAGGCAGAGGGCGCTGGGCCGCATACGCCATTAGGCCCGCGCTGGGGGTCAGGCCACCGGCGTCCAGTGAGGCACAAAGCTCCAGCCTGTCGGCTCCCGCGGCCTCTGCCGCCTGAATGCCCTGCGGGGTTTCTATGCAGATTTCAACACGGATCATAGCAAAGCTCCGGCCCGAGGCAGGCGGCACCAAGAATTCCGGCATCTTTACCCAGAATGGCGCGCCGGAGGAGGGGCTGAGATGTAGGAGAGAGAATACGGTCCCGCACCGCACGGTCCAGCGTCTGAACAAGGAGATCAGAATTACTTAATCCGCCAGCAACAGGGACAACGGTGCTCCCCGTGACGTTCAGAACATGAGCCAGAGCCGCACTGGTGTATGTCATCCAGACAGATAGTGTTCTGGTGGCCTGCCTGTCTCCCTCTTCCCAAAGTCTGAGAATGGCATGGCTTGTTTCATGTGTTCCGCCTGCCCAGAGATGCAGCCGTTCGAGAGATCTGGCACCCGCAATAGTATCAAGACAGCCTGACTGCCCGCATCCACAGCGGAACAGGGGCACCGTGGCGGCAACTTCATCCGGGTCTGTCAGAAACGGCGGCGCAATGACAACGGGCGCATGCCCCAACTCCCCAGTAACACCGCCCAGACCAGGTACAATCTGCCCGTCCAGAACCAGCCCCCCGCCAATGCCCGTGCCCAGAATAAGGCCGAAAACATTGCGGTGCCCTCTGGCCGCACCAAACCGCGCTTCTGCCAGCGCAAAACAGTCAGCATCATTGCCGATATGGACCACACGCTGCGTGCGCAGACTCAGTTTTTCTCTAAGCGGTACGGTCAGAATCCCGGGAATATTAGCGGCGTGAACATGGCCTGTCTGCGGGTTTTCAACCCCGGCAATCGCAATATGCAGCGGCAGGGCAGGATAGGGGGCGCACAGTGTTTCTAACGCGGTGATAAAGCTTTCGGCATCGTCAACCGGTGTGGGCACGGCATGACGCTGTTCCAGTCTGCCATCCGGATGGACGAGAGCAAAATCGATAAACGACCCGCCGATGTCTGCACAAAGAAGCATAAGGACATCCGTGATTAAACGCGCTGGACAACACGGTACGCAAAAATACGACCCGCTAACTCTCTTCCCTTCCGGGTTAGTATTTCAAAGGGAGTTTGTAAATAACATTCCACCTGTTTGCCTGACTTGTTTCATGCCATAAATTATCTTTCCGTATCGGTTTTGCAGGGAAAGGACGGCCCATGCTGTCTTCAGGCCATTATCAGATTCTCAGCACTCTGAGCCGCCATGGCGCACAGAGCCGGACGGAACTCGCGCAGGAACTGGGGCTGAGTAAAGCCGCTATTTCCGCACTGGTGCGGGACCTGCTGGATCGCGATATCTTGTCTGAACAGGACCCTGTTTACGGGGCGGGCCGGCCTTCTGTACCGCTGGTGGTGCGGGCGAATGCCGCATGGTTTATCGGTATTTCCCTTCAGGATGATCCGGCGGTTGTGGTGCTGACTGATCTGCACGGGACAACTCTGAGCAGAATCGAAGTGCCCCGTCTGGCGGACCCGGAGGAGTGCGTCACGCTTCTGGTTAAAACGGTCAAAACCCTGCGGGCGTCTCTGGGGAAGGAGCGGGCAAAACTCTCCGGGATTGGCCTCGCTCTGCCCGGTTTTGTGGCCAGAGACAGGCAAACCTGTCTGGCCTGTACAGCCCTTGGGTGGCGGAATATCAACATAGGGGCGACGCTGGCTGAGCGGACGGGGTTGCCTGTGTGGGTGGAGAATGATGCCAAGGCGCTGATTCTGGGTGAGCAGCTCTTCGGTCCGCTCAGAGGCAGCCCGGATTTCAGCATGATTTTTGTCAGCCACGGCATCGGCTGCGCCCACATCGTCAATGGGCGTTTGCTATGGGGTAATACTGGCGGCGCGGGGGAAATCTCGCATGCGCCTGTCACGTTAGATCCGCAGCAGGCGTTGCCGTGCCGCTGCGGCAATCGCGGGTGTCTGGAAACTGTGGCGTCCCTTCTTGCCATCGGGAATGCGGCCAGACAGGCGGGGTTATCAACCAGCACGCGGGATCTGGCGCGTCTGGCGGCGGAGGGTCATGCGGATGCCGTCAGTACCCTGCACAGGGCGGGCTCCGCCATGGGGATTGCGACAGCGCAGCTTATTCAGATGCTCGATCCCAGCCATGTTGTGGTGATGCTTGACCCGGCCCTGAAAGAAAGCGTGTACGGCCACGCCCTGCAATATGAGGCCGAATCCCATATCCTGCACCGCACAAACGCCTGTACCATGATCAATTTTCGTGATTTTGAGCCGGAAAGTTTTGCCAGGGGGGCGGCAAGTCTCGCGGCGCGGTATTTCATTTTTGGGCACGGCGGGGTCTGAAATCATCTCGGACCGCTTCCGAAATGTGTCTTTTGTGCAACGATAAGCGAGAACATGCGGCAAAATCTTTGTTTGTGGTGTGAATTAAATCGTTCTCTTTAAACCCCCATTGCATACTAACAACGGAATTTGCAGGGTTACGTTTCTATTTGGGAATGATGTGAGGCATTTCCACGATCGGGCAAGGGGGTTGTTCATCATGCGTCTTTCACTGCGTCAGCTTTCAGTCTCCTGTGTTGCGCTGACGGGTCTTCTGGCCGTGTCCGCGCATGCGCAGTCAGCGCCTGCTTCATCATCCGGAAGTCAGGTAAAGAAGCTTTCCAAATCTTCTGCTCCTGTCCGGAAGAAGTCTTCCGCCGGAAACGGGCTGAGCTCTTCCGTTCTGGGCCAGTTTACCGGTGGCACGGAAGAAATTTCCGTCACCAGTCACTCCGTCTCTTCTACAGGTGTGACCAACCGGACACCGGGTGGCGGCCTGATGCCGCATCAGACAGCCCCGCGCTCACAAAGCGGCATCACGCGTGATTTTATCGCCAAACAGGCACCCTCTTCAAACATCACGTCTCTGGTAGCAGATTTGCCGGGTGTGACCGTTTCCAGTCAGGACCCGTTCGGGATGACAGGAGACCATCTTCAGGTACGTGGCCTGAACGAAACACAGATGGGCTACCTGTTTGAAGGCGCGCCTCTGGCTGATCCGATCAACTATGCGCCTTACACATCTACGCTGATTGACTCTGAAAACCTGGGGTCCGTGACGGTCTCACAGGGGTCCCCTGATCTGAACGCGCCGTTCTATAACGCGGTGGGTGGTCAGATTACCGCGACAGCACTCAACCCGTCCCATAAAGCAGGCGGCTTTCTGGATCTTGGTGGCGGGTCTTACAGCTACAATAAGGAATTTATCCGTCTGGATACCGGGGATATCGGTAATTCCGGCGTGCGTGGATATGTGTCTTTCTCCCACACCAGTTATGATAACGGGGCGCGTGGGCCGGGCGGCCTGCTCCGCTATCATCTGGACTCAAAATTCGTTAAAGAATGGGGTGACGGGAACAGCATTTCCGCAATTTTCTCGTACAACAAGCAGTCCGCAACATCATGGCGCTCCCCCACCAAAGCGCAGTGGGACCAGTATGGGGTGGGCTTCTCCTATGATAAACACTTCACGCCCGGCGATTCCAGATATTACAAGCTGAATCAGCAAAACCTCAATCAGCAGCTTGTTGTTCTGCCGATGCACTTCACGTTGGCGGACAACCTGCATCTGCATGTCTCGCCCTATTATGTGCACCAGTTTGGCCCCTCTCTGGGCGGTGAGAACATTCCTGCCTCAGGCGGGTATTTTGGCACACAGCAATATGGTGACCTGAATGTGGGGACGCCGGTAAACGGCTCCATCCTGACTTCCAGCCGTGATCCGTGGAACCAGAAGACTGGTGGTCTCAATGTCTCTGCGGACTGGCGCCTGTCCAGAAGTAACACGTTCTCCTTCGGCTGGTGGTATGCCTATACCACGCATGAAGAGCTGTCCGATTTCCGCCCCGTTTATGCGGATGGCAGCGGCTGGTCCGGGGATGTGATCCGCGTAGGCGGTAAGATCCTGACCGGGTATGACCTGAACTTCATGCAGCAGGTCAACACGCTGTTTATTGCGGATACGCAGAAGTTGCTGAATGATAAACTGACCCTGAGTGCCGGTTTCCGCGTTGCCATGGTCTCCCGTCAGGGCACAAACCTTGTGCCGGGCGCGGACCCGTACAAAATGCAGGGCAACTATTTTGAACCGCTGCCGCAGTTTTCCGCCAGCTACATGATCACGCCCAAGGATCAGATTTACATCAACGGCACCACGTCCTTCCGTGCGCCGGAATCTGTGGAAGCCTATTCCCAGATTTTTGATCCCAATGCGTCCCACGCTACCATGCAGCCGCAGAGCCTGAAGCCGGAATATTCCATCAGTGAGGAAATCGGCTATCGTCATCAGGGGAATTTCTATAATTTCTCCATGTCGCTGTTTAATATCAACCTGACAAACCATCAGGTGACATCCACCGGCTACATCCCCAACACCAACATGATGGTGGCGTCTCCCATCAATATCGGCGGGCAGACATCCCGCGGGGTGCAGGCGGAATTTGGTCTGGCCCGCTGGCACCATTTCAGCCCTTATCTGTCCGGGCAATTTCTGCATTCCACGTTTGACAATAACTTCAATACGGGCAGCGGTTATCTGCCAACAGCCGGGAAAATTGCTGTTCAGGCTCCCAAATTTACCGGCGCAATCGGCCTGAACTATGATGATGGCCGGTTCTTCGGCAACTTTGACCTGCGCTACGTGGATACACAGTACACCACGTTCATGAATGATGAGCAGATGCCAGCCTACGTGACCTCAAACATCACGCTGGGTTACCGCATGAAGTCCTTCAGCTACCTGAAGCACCCGCAGATCCAGCTTAACCTGACCAATATCGGGGATAATCATTATCGCTCCGGGTCCAGCTATACGGCCAACGCGCATCCGCACGTGACCTCTACCGGCGCTGTCGCTGCGGGGAGCGCTCCGGTTTATTATGTTGGCGGCGTGTTTGCCGCTATGGTGTCCATCTCTTCCGGGTTCTGAGAGCGTGCAGCAGGCTCTCAGCCCTGCTACGGTATAAAGAGTGAGATAAGGCGCCGGAGGCTTTCTCCGGCCCTTTGCTGAAGGAGTGCAGCGTGCTCAGGTTTCCGATTGCAAGTCCGGCCGGTGCGTATGGCTGGCGGCCTGTGCTGATTATGGCGGCCCTGTTTTTCAGTATCGGTTTTGTGACCTGGCTTAACGGACCGCTGATCACCTTTGTTCAGATTGCCTTTAATCTGAGCGATGTGGCGTCCTTTCTGGTGCCTGTCTGTTTTTATCTGGCCTATCTTGTCTTCCCGCTGCCTGCCACGCTGCTGGCCCGGCGGATCGGCCTGCGGCGTGGCCTTGTTGTCGCTCTTGCCATCATGGCGGCAGGTACGCTGCTGTTTGGGGAATGTGTCAACGGGCGGTGGTACGCGGGCGCACTCAGCGGCCTGAGTGTGATCGGCGCCGGGCTTTCCCTCCTGCAAATTACGGTTAACCCCTATGTCAGCCTGCTGGGTGATCATGATCGCGCGGCGCAGCGTATTGCCATTATGGGGATTGCCAACAAATTTGCAGGTATTGTGGCCCCGGTGCTTTTTGCACTGATTGTCATGCCGGATGTCGGGCAGGTTGTTGCCAATATCAGCCATACTCCGGCTGGACCCGTGCGGGACGCGGTGCTGACGCAGTTTACGCATGCTGTGCATGTGCCGTATCAGGTGATGGCCGGACTGCTCGTGCTGCTGGCCATTCTCGTTGCCCGTGCGCCCTTACCGGAAATTACCCTTGATGCCGCAGAACCGCAGGGGGCTCCAGCCCGTAAAGCTCAGCCCGTCTGGCTGCTGACAGGCGTTTTTGCCATGTTCCTGTATGTCGGCGTGGAGGTTATGGCGGGCGATGCCATCGGGCT
This sequence comes from Acetobacter sp. P1H12_c, assembly GCF_018811975.1. Taxonomy (NCBI): domain Bacteria; kingdom Pseudomonadati; phylum Pseudomonadota; class Alphaproteobacteria; order Acetobacterales; family Acetobacteraceae; genus Acetobacter; species Acetobacter sp. P1H12_c. Next base: position 32,198 of record NZ_JACRVR010000024.1, read on the forward strand.
GTTTGGACATTCCTTTGGCCTTTCTCTGGATATTACCAAATACCTGACAGCCCTGACGCTGGCCTCCATGATGCTGGGCTATCTGGTCGGGATGATTATTGTCCCGCGTTTTATCAGTCAGGATGGCTATATGCTCACCTGCTGCCTGCTGGGTATTGTCATCTGTCTGGTTGCTCTGGTGGCGCCCGGCCTTATTCCGGTTTTCTGTGTGGCATTGCTTGGGTTTGCCAATGCCATGATCCTGCCTGCGCTGTTCCCGATTGTGCTGGCAGAAGCCGGGTCTGATGGCGCGAAGGCAACGGCGTTTCTGGTCATGGCCTATTCCGGCGGGGCCGTGCTGCCGCAGATTTTTGTTCACATCGCCCCTATGCTGGGGAATTTGCACGCTTTTATGGCGCTGGTTATCCCGGCTTATATTTTTATTGCTGGCTGGAGCCTTGCTCTGCGTGCCAAAACAGGCGGCCCTGCTCCTGAATCCCTGATTATTTCCGCTGGAGACTGATTTTTTATGAAAGTCGTCATATGTTCCGATGCCGCCCAGACAAGACGTCTGGCGGCACAGGTGCTTGCACAACAGGTCCAGACAAAGCCTGAGTCCGTGCTGGGGCTTGCCACCGGCCGCACGATGGAAGCCATCTACGCGCAGCTTGCGGAAAGGGCTGAGGAGCAGTCTATAGATTTCAGCGGCGTGACGACGTTTAATCTGGATGAATATATCGGCCTGACGGCGCAGCACCCGCAGTCTTACCGCTACTATATGCAGACGCATCTCTTCCGGCTGATCAACATCCCCGAGCACAACACGCACGTTCCGGATGGCGCCGCAGAGGACGCTGAAGCAGAAGCCCGTTCTTACGAAAGCCGGATTGCTCAGGCAGGCGGTATTGACCTCCAGTTACTCGGGCTGGGGGAGAACGGGCATATCGGGTTTAATGAACCCCTTTCCGCGCTCAATGGCCGCACCCATGTCGTGACACTGGCGCAGGCCACGCTCCAGCAGAATGCGGTCATGTTTGATAATGACATGGCACAGGTCCCGGCCCGCGCTCTGACCATGGGAACAGGCACCATTCTGGACTCGCGCGAGGCCCTGCTTGTTGTCACGGGTGCTGCAAAGGCTGATATTGTGGCACGGGTTATTGAAGGGCCGGTCAGCGCGCTGGTGCCGGGGTCCGCCCTGCAATTCCATCCGCATTGTCTTGTGCTGCTGGATGAGGCTGCGGCCTCACGCCTGACACAGCGCGAGGCCATTTTCTGGCAAATGCAGCATGATCCCGAATTGCAGGCCTTTCTTTCTGCATAAACACGCTACCACAGACAGACACGGCAGATCGCCTGACAGCCGTTGCTTCAAAAGAATAGGACGCAGAATGACTCACCAGACTTTCTCAAAACTTCGTCGCGCACTTTTGGGCAGCGCTGCTGTTCTGACGCTCTCTGCCGCTCCCGCGCTGGCAGCGCCGCAGGGGATAGAGCCTGTGGCAGTTTCCACGGGCGTTGCACCGGCAGCACCGGCGCTTATGCCTGTGCCGGCTTCGGTGTCCCTGCCCGCCGGTGCGCTGCCGCTGAGTGGGGGCGTGACGATCCAGTGGGACCAGCAACCCTCTCCTCTGCTCACCCGTGCTGGGGAACGTTTTACAAAGCGCATCAACATGCTGGCGGGCCGGGTGCTCCCTGAGCAGGTGGACACTGCGCAGGCAGGGCAGGTGACAAGTGTGCCCGTGCATATTCAGGTGGGTGAAGACCGGGACGCGCTGACAGTCCACGCAAAGGAAAATTACAGCCTTCAGGTCAATGCGTCTGGCGTAACGCTGACAGCCGACGGCCCGGACGGCGTTCTGCATGGTCTGGCAACGCTGGCCCAGCTTGTCACGCGGGGTGAAAACGGGCCGCAACTGGCGTTTGCCACCATTACGGACAGCCCGCGCTTCCCCTGGCGCGGGATCATGATTGATACGTCCCGGCATTTCATGGCGGTTGAAACGCTCCAGCGGCAGCTTGACGCGATGGAACTGCTCAAAATGAATGTGCTGCACCTGCATCTGAGCGATGGCACCGGCTTCCGCGTTGAAAGCAAACGCATGCCGGAACTAACGGAAAAAGGGTCCCACGGCCAGTATTACACGCAGCGGGAACTGAAAGATCTTGTAGCGTATGCTGCTGATCGTGGCATTCGGATTGTGCCGGAGTTTGATGTGCCGGGGCACGCACTGGCGCTCTTGCTGGCGCACCCGGAACTGGCCGCGCAGAGCCCTGTCAATCCGGAGCCGAAAAACAAGAATAACGCCGCACTGGACCCGACCATTCCGGAAACACTCCGCTTTGTCCGCAAACTCTACGCGGAAATGGGGAAACTGTTCCCGGATGCGTATTTCCATTCCGGCGGTGATGAAGTGGACCCCCGTGAGTGGATGAAAAATCCGAAAATTGTTGCCTATATGAAGGATAACGGGTTTGCCACGCCGCAGGCCCTGCAGGCGCACTTTACGGCTGAGGTTCAGAAAATTCTCGCGGATCAGGGTAAGGTCATGGTGGGCTGGGATGAGGTGAGCGAAGCGCCAATTCCCAAAGAAGTTGTTGTGGATGTCTGGAGAAGTTCAAAGTTTCTGGCCTCTGCGTCAGCGGATCATCATCCGGTTATCGTGTCTGCCGGGTATTATCTTGATCTGCTTCAGCCCGCTTCCCAGCATTATCTGGTGGACCCGTATGACCCGGCGGCAAACGGCATTACCCGCGCACAGGCCGATAAACTTCTGGCAAAAGGCGGGCGGCCTGATCTGGTCAATGCCTTTGTGAAAGAACCGGCCCCCGCTCCGCTGACGGATGAGCAGAAGCAGTATATTCTGGGGGGTGAAGCGCCGCTCTGGTCCGAACTGGTGACTGATGAAATGCTGGACGCCCGCTACTGGCCACGCGCTGCGGCCATTGCGGAACGCTTCTGGTCTCCCGCATCCGTGCGCGATGTGAATGACATGTATCGGCGTCTGGCCGTGGTGAATACGGAATTGCAACTGACGGGCGTACAGGCCAACACACACCGGATGGCGCTGCGCCTCTCCCCTGCCAATGCTGACCCGGTGGAGCGTCTGGCCAGTGCCACGGTGCCGCTGCGCAATTACGTCATGAACCGTTATGTCAGCCATCATGGTGATGCGCTTGATGAAATTGGGGAAGTTACGTCTCCAGATCCGTTCCCTGCCGTGCGCTTCAGCATGCTGGTGGACCAGTATGTTGCGGGTGACAGGTCTGTTGTTCCGGCATTGAAGGCCCAGATGCAGATCTGGCGGGATAACGATGCCGCATTCCAGCAGGTGGCGAGAGTGCGCGGTTTGTCCGAGGCGGTCCCGACGTCCCACAATCTTGCGGTTATGGCCGCAGCGGGACTGAATGCCCTGAATAGCCACAAGAAAAAAATCTCTTCTGCTGAAAAGAAGATTTTTGATCAGGAAGAAGAGCTGATCAACAGCTCGGCTGATGTGACCGGATCATTCTCCGGCACAACCTTCCCGCCGGGTGGGTTGATGATTATTGCTGAACCGGCCATCCGGAAACTGGTTGGTCTGTAAAACAGTGTTACCGGGGCTTCTGGAAAGGGAGCCCCGAATTTTTTAGAAGTCTGACAAAAAGACTTTTACGGGTCTGCTGCGGGAAACTGGTCTTCAAGGCTCATATTTTCCCATTTCCGGCAGGCGGTGCGAAGAATTTTCACAAAACGCGAGACCAGAGGCATATTCTGGCCGGAGCGGATGGCAACGGCTAATGTTGCGCGTGGGGCTGGTTCGCTCAGGGTGTGGAAGGTCACGCCGCCCGCATGAATCTGGCTGAGTGAGCGCGGCACGACGGACACCCCAAGCCCTGCGGCCACCAGCGGCACAGTCCCGGCAATCTGCGGTGCCTGCTGCCCCATGGGGGGGGTAACACCTGCCAGTTGGTAGGCTGATAAAATAGCGTCGTGAAAGCCAGGACCCAGTTCACGCGGGAAGATGATCAGCGGATCTTTAGCAACCATGTCCAGACTGATCACCGGATGGTGGGCCAGCCGGTGCCCGCGTGGCAGGGCGATAACAGTCGGTTCATCCAGCAGATGAGAAACAGAGAGGCGCGCCGGGTCCGGCACGGGCGGCCGGATAATGGCAAGGTCTGTACTGTGGTCATGCAGCGCCGCGCAGAGTGCTGGCGTATTGCTTTCTTCCAGTGAGAGAGTGACATCTGGCGCGCTTTCTCTAAAGCGCCGGATGGCAAGCGGGATCACCGGCAAAAGCGGCACAGCCCCCGCCAGCCCGAGCCGGATATGCCCTAACTCGCCCCGCGCCAGCCCGTGGGCCGTCACCAGAAACTGGGCCTGAAGGTCCAGAATGGTGCGGGCGCGGGGCAGGAGGGTCGCCCCGATTTCCGTCAGCTTTACCCCGCGGGTCTGGCGCTCAAACAGGGCCACGCCCAGTTTCTGCTCCAGTTGCTTGATCTGCTGGCTGAGGGGTGGTTGTTCCATCCCTAGCTCTTCTGCGGCACGGGTAATGCTGCCGTGGTCCGCCACAGTGACAAAATAGCGCAGGTGTCTGACATCCATCTGGCATATTTATATCATATGAAAAAAGCATTCAATATATATTGGAAGACTAGATCGCGCTGTAATAACGTCTGTGTCACTGAGATCAGCAACAATGAGTTTGAACAGTGCGCAGCATGAAGAACAGCCCGGTGGCAGACATGGACGTTCGGTCTTCTGCTCTCGGAAATGGTATCGGGAAGAAGCCCGTCGCCAACCGCCTTTATCAGACCTCTACCATGGCCGCTCTGCTGGATGCGGTGTATGACGGAGAAACCACGCTGGATGAAGTGCTGCATCACGGGAACTTTGGTCTGGGCACGTTCAACGCGCTGGACGGCGAGATGATTGTGACTGACGGCGTTGTCCGCCAGTTCCGGGCGGAAGGGCAGGCGGCGGAAGTTCCCGGTTCTCTGAAAACCCCTTTTGCCTGCGTGACGTATTTTGAGCCGGAAAAGACGCTCAATATTGATAAGCCGCAGACAAAAGAGACGTTTGAGGCACTGGTTGACCAGCTTCTGGGGAACCCCAACCTGTTTGGGGCGGTGCGCTTTACCGGGCAGTTTGAGCGGGTGGATACCCGCACGGTGTTCTGCCAGTGCAAACCGTATCCGCACATGCTGGATGTTGTGAAAAAACAGCCGACCCTGACGATGGAGTCTGTCACGGGTACCATGATTGGTTTCCGCACACCGGTTTATATGCAGGGCGTCAATGTTGCCGGGTATCACCTGCATTTTCTGACGGAAGATCAGAAACGCGGTGGCCATGTGACGGAATACCGGCTGGTGCGCGGCCAGCTTGAAGTCGCCGTGATCTCTGATCTTGAAATACAGTTGCCACGCACAGAGCAGTTTGCAAAAGCAAACCTCAATCCTGAACATCTGAGTGAAGCTATTCGGATTGCCGAAGGCGGCTGAAGCTTTTTAACAGGACTTAAAACAATGACCGAGCCTTCTGATCACGCCGCACAATGCGGCGCGGAGCTTATTGTCAAAAATCTGGTGGCGCATGGTGTCACGCATGTCTTTGGTATTCCGGGCGCCAAGGTGGACCGCCTGTTTGACGCGCTGGTTGATTCCCCGATTGAAACGGTAGTGACCCGGCACGAACAGAATGCGGCGTTTATTGCCGGTGGCCTTGGTCGCCTGACGGGTAAGGCGGGTGTGGCAATTGCAACATCCGGCCCCGGGGCTTCAAACTTTGTAACAGGACTGGCAACCGCTAATTCTGAAGGGGACCCGGTTCTGGCAATTGGGGGTGCCGTCAAGCTGGCTGACCGGCTCAAGCTGACGCATCAGACCATGGATACGGTCAGCCTGTTCAAACCCATTACCAAATATAGTGTGGAAATTACCAATCCTCTGGCGATTTCCGAAGTTATGGCCAACGCTTTCCGGTTTGCGGAAAGTGGGCGTCCGGGCGCTTCTTTTGTCAGCACGCCGATGGATGTGCTGTCCATGCCCGCGCAGGCGCCTGTTCTGGCAGATCGTGCCGTGCCAAAAACCGGCCCCGCCTCTGCCGAGACCATTGCTGACGCCACAAAGCTGCTGAAAAATGCCAGACGCCCGGTCGTGCTGCTTGGCCTGCTGGCCAGCCGCCCGGATGTGGCGGAAGCCGTGCGGGCGTTTGTGGCAACCACGGGTGTGCCGGTTGTCGGGACGTATCAGGCAGCCGGTGCGGTCTCGCATGAACTGGTGGACCGTTTTGGCGGGCGTGTTGGTCTGTTCCGCAACCAGCATGGGGACCAGCTTCTGCATGAAGCGGATGTGGTGGTGACCATCGGGTATAATCCGGTGGAATATGACCCCTGGCTATGGAACGTGAATGACGCCCGCAAGATTATCAATATTGATATTGTTGCGGCGGAACTGGATAACGCGTTTGTCCCGGTTGTTGAACTGGTTGGTGACATTGCCCCGACGGTGAAGGCACTGGCACGGGAGGCGGGTAAGCTGGCCCGTGCGCCAGAACTGGAATCTATTCTTGAGGGGTACAAAATTGCCCGTGCCGGGGCGCTGCGGGATGCGCGCAGCACAAGCAATACGGCCGTGCATCCGTTACAGATTGTCCGGGAACTGGAGCAGATTGTTACTCCGGATGTCACGCTTTGTCTGGATATGGGCACGTTCCATATCTGGCTGGCCCGCTATCTGCTCTCCTTCCGCGCACGTCAGGTGCTGATCAGCAATGGGCAGCAGACAATGGGGGTTGGTCTGCCGTGGGGGATTGCCGCAAGCCTGCTCAACCCGGCGCAAAAGGTTATTTCCATCTCCGGGGATGGCGGGTTCATGATGTCCAGCATGGAACTGGAAACCGCCGTGCGCCTCAAATGTAACCTGATCCATATGGTCTGGATTGATCAGGCCTATAACATGGTGGAAATGCAGGAGAAGAAGAAATACGGCCGTGGGTCCGGGGTGGAGTTCGGGCCGATCGACTTCGCCAAATACGCGGAAGCCTGTGGGGCAAAGGGCATCACCGTGACATCGGCTGACGGTGTGGGCAAGGCTCTCAGGGCCGCCATGGATATTGAAGGCCCGGTGGTTATTGCCGTGCCGGTTGATTATTCCCAGAACCACCTGCTGATGAAGCCGCTGGCCCAGCTTGGGGAAACGTCCGCAGCCGCCTGAGCAGAGTCAGGGCAGAAATCTGTTTTCGGGTGTTTTCATGTGGCGTTTCCTGTTATAACAGGAGGCGCCACATGCGGATTAAGGGCTGATTATGCAGGACGATTATCATCTTTGCCGGACTGCCGGGCCAGTATGCCCGTGGGCTTTCTGCACCCGTGCTGCGTTACACAGTGTGTGGGAGCAGTTACCAGCGGGCAGACGGAGTGCCATAAAGGGCGCAGCCGCCTGACATTCAGGCGGGCAGGTCTGTGCAGGGCACAACAGAAGGATAATCGGAATGCAGATTTCATCGCTTGATGCAGCCGGGCAGAAGGGCATGCGGCGTGGTGCGGCTGTGCTGCTTGAAATTCTGCGCAGTGAAGGGGTGGACTATATTTTTGGCAACCCCGGCACAACCGAGTTGCCTTTGATGGATGCCCTGCTGGAAGTGCCAAACGTCTCCTATATTCTCGGCCTGCAGGAAGCCAGCGTGGTGGCCATGGCTGATGGTTATGCTCAGGCGGCCCGCAGGCCGGGCTTCCTGAACCTGCATACAGCCGGGGGGCTGGGGCATGGTATGGGCAATCTGCTCAATGCCAGTGTTTCCCAGACGCCGCTGGTTGTTACGGCAGGCCAGCAGGATTCCCGGCACACCATTTCTGACCCGCTCCTGTTTGGAGATCTGGTGCAGATTGCCCGCCCTGCCGTCAAATGGGCGCAGGAAGTGGCCCATGCGGACCAGTTGCCTGTTCTGCTGCGCCGCGCCTTTCACGATTCCATGGCGGCTCCGGCTGGCCCCGTCTTTCTCTCTCTGCCCATGGATGTGATGGAGGAAATGAGCGGGGTTGATATCGGCACGCCGTCCGTGATCAACCGGGCTGCCGTGGCGGGCGGGCTGGAGGATCTGGCAAAGGCTCTTACACGCATTGCGCCGGGCCGGATTGCGCTGATTGCCGGGGATGAAGTTTATGCGTCCGATGCCGCGGCCGAAGTCGCGGCTGTAGCGGAGTGCCTTGGGGCGCCGGTCTATGGGTCCTCATGGCCATCCCGCGTGCCGTTTTCGACAGCGCATCCGCTCTGGTGCGGCAATCTGCCGACGCAGGCGACGGCTATTGCCGAGCGTCTGAGTGCATATGATGCGATTTTTGCCTTGGGTGGCAAATCGCTGATTACCATTCTCTACACGGAAGGCCCTGCGCTGCCGCCGGGCTGTGCGGTCTATCAGATGTCTTCTGATGTGCGGGATCTAGGCCGTACATTTAACACGCCGCTGTCCATTGTGGGGGATATCAAGGCTTCTCTTCAGGCGTTGCTGCCGCTGCTCAGCAAGGCAGCAAACCCGCATCAGGCGGACTATGCCGCTCAGGCCGAACAGGTGGCTGCTGCGCGGCGCGCCCAGCGGGCCGAAGCGATTGCGGAAGCAAAGGCCCGGCGGAATGAGGATGCCATCCCGCCGCGCGTTGCGGCATGGGAGGCTGTGCGGGCCATCGGGCCGGACGTAGCGATTGTGGATGAGGCCATTGCGACGTCGTCCGACGTCCGGCTGTTTCTGGAAAGCACATGGCCGGGCCAGTATTCCTTTTTGCGTGGCGGTGCTCTGGGGTGGGGAATGCCTGCCGCTGTCGGGGCGTCTCTGGGGCTGGGGCGCGACCGTGTGGTCTCGCTGGTGGGGGATGGGGCAGCGCTCTATTCTCCGCAGGCCATCTGGACCGCCGCGCATGAAAAACTTCCTGTCACGTTCATCGTCATGAACAATCAGGAATATAACGTTCTCAAAAACTTTATGAGACAACAGAAAGATTACCTTTCCGCACGTGAGGGAACGTATCCTGCGATGGATATTGTTAATCCGAGTATTGATTATCAGGCCATGGCGAAATCCATGGGTGTGCCGTCCTGCCGGGTGACACGCGCGTCTGATATCGCACCCGCCATTGAGGCTTCTCTGGCTTCCGATGGTCCCTCTCTTGTTGAGATCATGATCACAACAGGCTGAAAACCTGTTTTACCGCCGGAGGTTTGCATGAAAATAGGTCTTTTTATACCGTGTTATATTGATGCGTTTTACCCAAACGCAGGGATTGCCACACTGGAACTGCTGGAAAAGCTGGGTCAGGATGTGGACTACCCGCTGGACCAGACCTGCTGTGGCCAGCCTATGGCAAACTCCGGCTGCAATTCAGATGCCGCAGCGGCAGAAGCTCTCTTTGTGCGTAATTTTGCCAAATATGACGCCATCGTCATGCCGTCCGGCAGTTGCACGCATCATGTGCGGGATAATTTTGATGCAATCCCGCAGACGGAAGAGGTTCAACATGTTCGGAAAAACACGTTTGAACTGGTCGAATTTCTGCACGATATCCTGAAGGTAGAGGACTTCCCGTGGGCGGAATTCCCGCACAAGGTCGGGCTGCATAATAGCTGCGGCACCCTGCGTTCCCTGCGGACCGCCAGCATGTCTGAGCTTGGCGAGCCGTTTTTCTCCAAACCGATGGATCTGCTCAACAAGGTGAAAGGCATCTCCTTCGCAACGCCCAAGCGCCCTGATGAATGTTGCGGGTTTGGCGGCACGTTCTCTGTGACGGAAGAGGCCGTTTCTGCCCGTATGGGGCTGGATAAGGTCAAGGATCACCATCAGGCGGGTGCAGAATATATCGTCTCCGCAGATACGTCCTGCATGATGCACCAGCAGGGCTGTGCGGAACGTGGCGGTGTGCCCATCCGCTTTATTCATATCGCTGAAATTCTGAACGGAGCGCGGTCATGAAGGTCAAACCCGTCAATCACGCCAAGGCGGCAGAAGAATTTCTGGAAGATGCCCCGCATCTGACCTTCCATGATGAACGCCTGTGGGACATGCGCCAGAAGCGTGACCAGCAGATGCACCTCCTGCCCGAATGGCAGGAACTGCGCAGCCGGGCGTCTGCCATTAAAGAGCATACGCTTGCCAATCTGCCCGAATATCTGGAGCAGTTTGAAGCCAATGCCAAAAAGAACGGCATCCATGTGCACTGGGCGGCGGATGGTGCGGAACATAACCGCATTGTTGGCGAGATTCTGGAAAAGCATGGCGCAAAATCGCTGATCAAAAGCAAGTCCATGGTCACGGAAGAATGTGACATGCGCCCTTATCTGGAACCGCGCGGCGTGACCGTGACGGAAACAGATCTGGGTGAGCGGATTCAGCAGCTTGATGGCCAGATGCCCAGCCATATTGTGGTGCCGGCCGTGCATAAGCTGGTGCCGGATGTGGCAAAGATTTTCGCCAAGAATTACAATACCGACCCCAACGATAACAGCCCGCAGTCTCTGGCGGAATCCCAGCGGATGGCGGCGCGTCCGGTAATCCTGACGGCGGATGCCGGGATGACGGGCGGCAACTTTCTTGTGGCGGAAACCGGCACCTTTGTGGTCTGCACCAATGAAGGCAATGCCGACCTGAGCGCAACCGTGCCAAACCTGCATATCGCCACACTGGGGATTGAACGTATTGTGCCCCGCATGGCGGATATGGGGGTGTTTATCCGCCTGCTGTCCCGCAGTGCGCTGGGGTCTCCCATCACGCAGTACACCACGCATTTCCGTGGCCCGCAGAAGGGCGGGGAGATGCATATTGTGCTGGTGGATAATGGCCGTTCTGCCCGTCTGGGCATGGAAGAGTTCTGGACGTCTCTCAAATGTATCCGTTGCGGCGCGTGCATGAACACCTGCCCGGTTTACCGGCGGTCTGGCGGTCTGTCCTACGGGGCAGTCTATTCCGGCCCGATTGGCGCGATTATTGACCCGACCTTTAACGAGCGGAAATACAGCACGCTGCCGTTTGCCTCGACCATGAACGGAAGTTGTACAAACGTCTGCCCGGTCAAAATCAACATTCATGAACAGCTTTATAAATGGCGCCGTGTTCTGGCTGAACATCATGAACTGCCATTTGTAAAACGTGAAATCATGCATATGGCCGGAAAGCTGATGGGCCAGCCCACCCTGTACCGTACGGCCATTAACGGCACGGAAGTCGCGCTGAGCTCTCTGCCGCGCTTTGTGCTGTATAACTGGCTGAACCCATGGGGCAAACACCGTGAGTTGCCGCATCCGGTCAAGCAGACCTTCCATAGCTGGTATAAGAAAAACCGCCTTAAAGACAAAAAAGAGTCAAAAGGAGGGAAAGCCTGATGAGTTCCCGCGATAGCATTCTGGCAACACTCCGCGCGAACCGCCCGGACCCTGCCGCTCATGAACTGCCCCCCGTTGCTGTTCTGGGGGATATGGATGCAGGCAAGGCCCGCTTTGAAGATGCTCTGCAACTTCTGGGGGGGCAGATCCTGCTTCCGCAGGAAGGGGATACACTGGCAACGGCTATTGCACGCCGTTTTCCGGATGCCAAAATCATCTGTTCCGCTGTGCCGGATTTTGAAGGCACCATCCGTCTGGAAGATGTGGTCTCCCCGCAGCAGGCCGCGGCGACAGATGTTCTGGTGGTACGCAGCCCGTTCGGTATTTCAGAAATGGGCTCTATCTTTCTGAGCGAAGCGCAACTGAACAGCCTGAATTCCGCAGCGCATCTGACGCAGCATATTGTGGTGATTTTGTCAGAGAAGAACCTGACAGCCAATATGCACACAGCCTATGTCGAACGGCCTGAATTCCACACCGCAAAATATGGTGTGCTGATGACTGGCCCGTCCGCGACCGCGGATATTCAGGGCGTGCTGATCCGGGGTGCGCAGGGTGTGCGCTCCCTGTCGGTCTGGTGGGAATAAGACCAGTCTGAACCTTCGAAAAAGCCGGATCGGGAGAAATCCTGATCCGGCTTTTTTATGTCATTCTGACAGGGGTGATGCGCTTTCCGGTCTATCCGTTGACAGGAATAGTCACGATAGTCCCAGGATTTTTTGTGGTTTTTGAAAGCTCAAGCAGAATTTGCAGCATGGTAAACGCAAGTTTGCTGTCAAAATCATTTTCAGAAATATAATAATAACGCTTGTTGTAGCGGACTGAAGAAAACGTGTTTTCCGGCAACGTATTGCCAACATGCACCACTACAATGGGCTTTGTCTCACGCCCGATCAGCAGAATACGGGGCTGGGTGCGCCCGGACGTAATATCATCCTGTGGCACGTCAATCTGATACGCAATCTGCCCCAGCGCCCCCAGCATGGTGCGGGTCAGAATACGGATTTGCCCCGGCCGGGGCTGGCCCGCGCCGTAGACGGCCTCAACCCGTTCATCATGCGGCTTCATCTGAAAAAAGCGGCGGGTTTCATAAACGGTTTCGGCCAGAACAGGATTGTCGGTGGAGGAAACTGTCAGAAAAACACGGTCAAAAGACGGGGTTTTACCAGGGACTTCCGCGCTATGCTCAAGCTGGATGCCTAGAGCAGTTCCACTGAATCCTGAATCGAGAGGTGACAGTGAAGGCGTCTTGTGATTCACCGTTTTTCCTGATGGAGAGGGTGATGGCACGAGCATTGAGTGATGATCTTCGGAAGCGGGTTCTGGAGGCTGGAGCTGCGGGAGCATCGGCCCGCTCGATTGCGGCGCGGTTTGGTGTTGGGATTTCGACGGCGATCCGCTGGTTGCGTCGGGAACGTGAGAGCGGCGAGCGGACGCCCCGTCGTCAGG
>NZ_JACRVR010000025.1:0-44968 GCF_018811975.1 Acetobacter sp. P1H12_c
CCCCGGCACCCCCAGAACGCCCCCCATGGAGGCCCCGCCAAACACAAAGGAGATGGCCCGGCCTGTCAGTTTTTTGGGCACCAGATGGGCGGCATAGGCTGACACAATGGACATAAGCAGCGCGTGCGCGCCGCCGCCGAGGGTACGGCCCAGACACAGCACGGCAAAAGTGGGCGCAAAGGCTGCTATCAGGTTGGACAGCACATACCCTGCCAGCGCCACAAGAATCAGGCGCTTCCGCTCCACCCGTGCGGTGAGAACCGTCAGCGGGACAGCCGCAACGGCCACAATCAGCGCATACGCCGTAACGGCCAGCCCGATATGGCCGGTGCTGGTGTGGAAAGTGCGTGCCATCTCCAGCATGAGCGCAACCGGAGCCATCTCACTGGTGATGGCTGTAAAGGTTGCGGCACACAGGGCGATGAGGCCAATCCGTGTTGAAACAGACAAGGAACCGAACACAGCTTTCCCCTTAACCCCGGATCTCTTCAAAGGGTGGTGTGCATAGCGTATTTTCTGGAAAAGCGCGCCCGGAAAAGCACTACGTCTGATAACGCGGCAGTCTGCTGAGGGCGAGAGCGCGCAGACAAGAGCAGGCTGGCAGAACAGGCCGGGCGCTCAGAAAAACGCCCGGCCTGCCAGAGGGGTTTGTGACTCCCCCCTTATTGCCCCTTGGCCGACGGATTCACCGGCTTGCTGTCACCCCGCAGGCTTTTGACCTGCTCCGGCGTGACATGGTGATCCCCGGAGCCGAAGGTGGCGGTCACGTAGTTCACGAGTGCGGCAATTTCCGCATCGCTCAGACGCTGCACGTTCGACTGACCATCAAAGCCCGGCATGAAGGCATGTTCCTTGCCCGCCGTGCGATCCACCCCTTTCAGGATGGTCATGATCAGGTTGTCCGGGCGGCCTGCGCCCACGGTGGAGTTGGCAAACAGGGACGGCACATAATGGTCCTGCGTGCCAGCCCCGTCCCGCCCGTGGCAGGCGGCGCAGTTGGCATCATAGATGTGCGGGCCATCCATTTCCGCCAGATCATCAATCCGCTGCGGGCCTTTGGTGCGGATATCCGGCTCGTTCACCGCCTTGCCAAACGCATCACGCGCGGTGTGGTCGGCCTCATCCTCCATCGGGGCAACCTTGAGGATAAAGGCGGCCAGTGCGTGCAGGTCCGCATCCGTCAGGTGGCTGGTGCTGTGCTCCACGGCTTCCGCCATGGGGCCTGCGGCCTGCGCACGGCCTGCCACATGCCCGGTGCGCAGATACGCCACCAGATCATCCTCGCTCCACGTGCCGATGCCGCCCGTTTTGCTGGAGGTGATGTTGGGCGCGTACCATGCGCCAAGGGACGTCCCGGCCAGATAATGGTCCTGCTTTTCACTCAGCATAAAGTTACGCGGGGTGTGGCAGGTGCCGCAATGCTCCAGCGCGTTGGCCAGATAACGGCCCCGGCGAAGCGGGTCATACGTGCTGGAATCCCCGGTTTCCGGCGTTTCCTTACTGGCGACGAAGTTCCACGCCATCATGGCCGGGCGGATGCTGGCCGGGAAGGACAGATTTGTCTCCTCCTGCGCTTCCGCCACCGGTTTGACCGCATGCATGAACCACGCATACAGGGCTTTTACGTCCTGATCCGTCATGCCCGCGTAAGACACGTACGGCATGACCGGATACAGATAGGAGCCATCCTTGCGCACGCCATGCCGCACGGCGTTTTCAAAATCCGCTTCCGTATACCGGCCAATTCCGTGGTCCGGGTCCGGGGTGATGTTGGTGGCAACCACCTGACCCATCGGGGTGGCGATTTTCAGGCCGCCCGCAAAAGGTTTCCCGCCCGGTTTGGTGTGACAAGCCACGCAGTCCGCTGCTGTCGCAAGGTAGGCACCCCGCGCCAGTTCAGCCTCGGCACTGTCCGGCTGGCTGGCCGGGGGGCCACCCGCCTGTGCTGAGGGAGCAGGTGTTGCGGCCTCCCCGGCAGGAGCCGGTTTTTCAGAGGTTGGCGTGTGGTCTGATGTTTTAGCATCAGAGCCCGCAACGGGCTTCCCCTCTTCCGCCACAGGCGCGGGCACTGTGGGCTGGGCGGCCGGTTTGTCCGCTGAGGTAGCGGCGGCCAGCGGTGCGAGCGCCACGCCACCAAGGGCTGTTCCGGCAATAAGAGCGGAACACAGGAGAGTTCTGAAATCAGGCATGAAGCAGTTCTTTTTTCAGCGTATCTGCAACACGCAGCGCCAGCGCTGCGACCGTCAGAGTGATGTTGCCCGTGCCCACGGTTGAGAAAACTGAGGAACTGGCAATAAAAAGGTTCTCATGGTCATGCGTCCGGCAATGGCCATCCACCACGGAATCTTTCGGGTCCGTGCCCATGATGGTGCTGCCGGAGGGATGATCCTGCGGGAAGTAACCCGGTGTCCACTGTTCATCCGTGCCGTGCATCAGGCCGATCAGCTCTTTGAACACCTTGCGTGTGTGGTCACAGCTTTTCACGGTGTAGTCAGGCAGTTTGTAATAAACATCCGGATGCGGGATGCCGAGAATGTCCTTGTTGGTCTTGCTCAGCGTCAGGCGGTTATCCGGGTCCGGCAGGGCCTCGTTATGGCTGAACAGACGCACGGTATGAGAAGCCAGATAACGGATCTGTTCTTCCAGATCCCGCCCGACATAACCTTTGGAAATGGCAAGCTGGGTGGCAAGGTCCACCTGATTATCATCCACCATATGCACCAGATACGCGCCGCGCTCATTCCGCCAGTCGCCGTCACGGAAATTGTCGATCACGTTGGTTTCCAGCGGGCCACGGCCCGGCCAGAGGGCTTTATCCCCACTGATAAACGTCACCTGCACGCCGGTATGGTCCATCATGTTCCGGCCCACATGGCCTGAACTGTTGGCAACGCCATCCGGGCTCTGCTCATCAGCAGAGACCAGCAGCAGTTTGGCGGTTTCAATACAATGCGCGGCAATCACAAAATATTTGCCGGTGACGCGGTGGGAATTTTTATCCGGGTCATAATACTGCACCGCGGTCACGCGCTTGTTGGCGCTGTCCCGCTCGATTTTATACACCACGGCGTTGGGGATGAACTTCGCCCCGGCAGCCTCGGCATGGTACACGGAATAGCTGCCGTTATACATCGCCCCGATGGGGCAGATAGGCATGCAGTTATTGTGGCCCTCGCACGTCGGGCGGCTGTCATACGGGCGGGTGTTCCGGGCCTGCGGCTCATGCACCACGCGCCATGGCGTTTTTTCACTGATCAGCTTGCGGAACTGCTGCGCGGCGTAGGAGATGGGCAGCGCGTCCATCGGGTAAGGCTGTTTGCGCGGAGAACCGAGGTCCTCCCTGGCGGGGTCCGGCCCGCAGACGCCCATCATCACTTCCGCCTGATAATAAAACGGCTCCAGATCCTCATACTTCAGGGCCCAGTCACGCCCCTGCCCGTAGCGGGTTTTCAGCTCAAAGTCCGAGGGCAGGTAGCGCCATGCGCACCCGGCCCAGTGCCATGTCGTGCCGCCCATCATGCGCAGATACACCTGCTGGTAGGCTTCCGCATTCGGGCCGGACGTGTGCAGATAATCATTCGGCGTGATCTGGTTGGGCGGATGTCTGGCCCACGGCACCGCCGGGAAAGGCCCCTGATAGGAGGGCTTGTTTTCCAGATTACGGAAATTCTCTACAAAATGCTGGCGGTCCACACGGGGGCCTGCTTCCAGCACAATGACGGAAATTCCGGCACGCGCGAGTTCATTGGCAATGGACGCTCCGGCAACACCGGACCCGACAATGACAACATCGGCGGAGAGAGTCTGTTCAGAAGGCATACGGCTGATATTCCCGCTCTCAGGTCGGTTCTACGACGAATTTCGAGGGTGAAAGGGCTGGATGCCATGTGGGACGGTCCACTTCCGGCGGCTGCGTGGTCCAGTAGAACGGGCCACCCGTGGCGTAGGTTTTGGGGTAGACGGCGTCCTTCGTGATGTCGAACATCAGGGCGGAGCGATAGACCACCACCTTGCCATCCGCGACACCTCGGTACCAGCCGGTCAGGATGTCATGAATTGCGTCCTTCAGGGCCGGGTCCGCCTTTTCCGCTGCGGCGGCAAACGCGGTGGCGCTGGAGAACTGCTCTTTGCTCATCAGCTCATGCAGCGCGCTGATCTGCGCCTGCCGTCCGGCATCGCTCTGGACGATTCCTGCATAGAGGGCATTCCCGATACGCAGGTCCAGCGTGGAGCGATCCGTCAGCAGGCGAGAGACCGCCATGAACTGCGCTGCTACCGGGTCTGCGCCCTGCGCAGGGGCGGCGGGGGCTTCTTCAGCCCCGGCAACACCACTGGCGACGCCATACGTAACGGCAGCGCCCATACCTGTCAGCAGCACATCACGCCGGGACATCCGCAGCAATCTGGCCATCCGCATTGCGTTAGGCGAGACATTTTGCAGACTGACGGGCGCACAGGGCCAGTCTTTCTTCATGGTTGGTCCTTTTCCACAGTGTACATAACCGGGCGGACCATCAGCCTGTGAAGAGCCATGGTCCTTTTTGTTATTTCATCAGGGTTTAAGTCTATAAAGACGTATCCGGCAGGCTTCCAGCCTGAAATTCCCGCGCTTCGGGATTTCCCTCAGATGATATTTATTCTCAATTAGCCAACATACTCCTGCCATTTTTACAGGAGCATCTTTTTTCTGTTACTGATCTTCTTGCCGGACGGATTTTTTCCCGCCGTTTTTTATACGAAACACCTCTCCGCTCCGCTTTATTTCAGATTGCTCTGCACAGGACTGGTCTGGCCATGACGCCCTCTGAAACACCAACAGCATCTCTGATCACCTTCCCCGGCCGGACCGTGCTCTCCCGCCCGGACGCCTCGCGCTATCTGGGGATCGGGCAGAACGCATTGCTGGTCATGGCGCTTCTGGCCTGCGGGCCACGCAGGATTTCGGGCAACGGGAAAAAGCTCTACCGGGAAGAAGATCTCGACCTGTTCCGCCAGAAGCTGATCAGCACCGTGGGCGTAGCACAGGCGGACGCGCCTTACAGAAAAGCCGAGCCGGACGCCCTGACCGTACCAGCCGGGCCAGACCCGCTGATGCGCCTGCTGGTGCGGCACCTGATCAGGCGGCGGATGATCCTGATCACGCTGTGGGGCATGGTGCTGCTGGGCGGATTTATGAGCCTCACTCTCTTCTGAACTGCCCACTCCCGCGGACGATATTGACCGGCCGATGGGGTCTGTTATATTGCTGCCAATATATTTTACATGTCAAATATTCCCACCCTAACAAAATAGAGGTTTTCCGGTGCCTCAGTACGGCCTGCCTGCTCTGGATGATTCCGCATTCAGCTCCATGGCGCTCACTTTTCGGGTCATGCGGCTGGCGGCGGTGTGGCGCACGCGGCTGGAACGCGCCCTGCGCCCGCACGGCATGACCGTGGCCGTCATGCGGCCTCTGGCCTACCTGATGATGATGCCGGAAGGCACCACGCAGCGGGACCTCGCACTGGTGATGGATACGGACTGCTCCGCGCTGGTGCGGGTACTGGACCTGCTGGAAAAGGAAGGCCTGCTCTCCCGCACGCCCGACGCGCAGGACCGCCGGGCCAAATGCCTGAGCCTGACGGCGGCGGGGCGGGAAAAATGCGCCCTGTTCCATCAGGTGGCCGGAGAGGTTGAACTGAGCATGAAGGAGGGCCTGTCCGCGCAGGACGCACAGGGACTTGTGGCGCGGATGGACGCCCTTCTGACCACCGCTCACGCTCTGCCCACCTGACGCCGCCCGGAATAGCCTCCGCCATGTCCTCCAGTTTTTCAGATACCATCCGCCGCCTGATGCCCGCCCTGTTTGCCGAGGATGAACAGTGGCAGGCCACGCTGAGCACCGCCGCCTATACCGCACGGGTGTTCCTGTGCATTGGCATTGCCCTGTTTCTGGCCTTTATGTTCCAGCTCCAGTCCCCCATGAGTGCCGCCACCACGGTGCTGATTGTGGCAAACCCCACTGTGGGGGCCATGGTTTCCAAAAGTGTGTGGCGTGTGATTGGCACCGTGATTGGCGCGACCATCAGCGTGGGCGTGATGGCGGCCTTTGTGCAGTCTCCGGTGCTGTATTTTGCAGCACTGTCCGTGTTTGTGGGGCTGGCCTGTATGGTGGCCACCTTCCTGCGGCTGTTCCGCGCCTATGCCGCCGTGCTGGTGGGTTATACGATTGTCATTGTTTCGGCCCCCGCTTTTGCCAACCCGGAACATATTTTTCTGGCGGCTATGGGGCGGCTTTCCGCTGTGACAACCGGGGTGGTGACAACCGCCTTTGTGTTCATGCTCACCTCCCCCCATAAACCCAGCCGCGTGCTGACGGCGCTGGGCGATGCGTTCCGGGAAACGGTACGCCATGCCTTGTCTTTTCACGCAGCGGAAAGCCAGCACGCCACCCTTGAGGATGCGACGGACCACGCGGCAGAACAGATTGAACGCCTGGAAAGCACCGGCCCGGCGCCCTCCTTCCGGGCGTTGCCGCCCCCGCTCTATGATAGCCGCAGCCGCCTGCTGGCGCGCATGGCGGGGCTTGGCCCGGCGATTGAATACGCCGCCGCGGATGACAGGGACATGCAGGCGCGCGTCAACCGCCTGCGTATTTGCCTGAGCCGCCTGACCGGCCTGATTGTGACCTATCACCCGTACTGGCTGAATCTTTCTCTGGCCAACGGAGCCTCCTGCGCGGTGCATCAGGAAGTTGCCGCCACGCTGGAACGCATTCTTGAGCTGACGGAAAAGCCCGGCTGGCAGGACGACCCGAAGCCAGTTTCCACCTGTATCCACGCCACCCTGCACGCGCTGGACCGTCTGGAGACTGAGACCCCATCCTCCACAGTGCTGGCGTCTCTGGACAATACGCGGGATGTGCTGGTGCAACTGGATCAGGCCCTGCATGACCTGACAATCCGCCGCCCCACACGGGCGCGCATGCCCCTGCGCCCGTATCTGGAATGGCCCATGGCCCTGCGGAACGGCGCGCGCGGCATGTTTATTGCGCTGCTGGCCGGGATGATGTGGTACGTGCTGCACTGGAGCACGGGGCCCATGCTGATGCTGTTTGTGGTGGCGGCGTCCAGCCTGCTATCCACCACACCGTCCGCCGCAAAAACCAGCCCGCTGATGGCCACAGGCACCGCGCTGGCCATTCCCGCCAGTTTTCTGTGCCACACGCTGGGCCTGCCACAGATTGACGGTTATCCGCTGCTGTGGCTGACCATCTGCCTGTTTCTGCTGCCCGGTGTGTGGTTGCAGTTCCACCCCCGCTATAGCATCGGGGCGTTTGGCTATGCGGTGTTTTTCACCATGATGCTGGCTGTCAACAATCCCATTACCTATGATGACCTGACGCTGACCAACAACTGGCTGACCATGGCCGTGGCCTGTGTGCTGCTGGTGCTGGTGTTCCGCGTTATTCTGCCCGCCAACCACCGTCTGGATGCGGCGCGGCTGGTCTCTTCCCTCACCCGCAGCGTGCAGCGTCTGGCCCTTGCCCCGCAAAACCGCAAAGTGATGTGGGTGGCGTGGGAAGGATTCCAGATTCAGAAAATCTCGCGCATGATGATGCGCTTTTCCTTTCTGACGGATGACGTGGACCGGCAGGGCTATACGGATGCCGCCTTTGCCGCTCTCTCACTCGGGCGGCTGATTGTGCGGCTGCGCTGGAACGCGGGCCACACCCTGCCCGACGGCCAGACACATGACCTGCTGGAAGACGCCCTTGGCTCCTTCCGCTACCTGCACAGTGCGCCGCTCAAAACGGCAGCGGGGCTGAGCCTTGCGGCCCAGAAAATCAGCGCCATTCCGGACCATGCCGGCACGGCACTGGCGCGGGACCGTGTGATTTCCTGCCTTGAGCAGGCGGCCTATATCATCCGCTCCGTGCCGGGCTTTTTTGACCGACACGGGCCGCTGCAACTCACCGCCGACATGCCGGGAGCCAATGCCCCCGTCTCTGCCCTTGTGCCGCAGCGCAATATCCTTTTTGGCTAAAACAGGCGGACGTGGTTATTCCGTAACGTCCGCTGCCGTGCAGCCTGCCGGTGCGTTGACAGGGTTGCAGCGGGCCACAGCGCCGTTGGGGAAAGACACAGAGTAGTTATTCCACGGTGCGGTTTCAAACGCCGGATAGTCCGTGCTGATAATTTGCGCGCCGGACTGGAAGGCCGTCTCCCGGCGGGTCACGTCACCCTGTCTGGCTTCCACCGTATTGGCATCCGAACGGGTTCTGACCAGATAACCCTTTTTCACCAGAGACTGAATGGTCTTAAGGGCGGCTGTATTATCGACCGCCGCACTCCCGTTCCCGGCCTTGCCAACAAAGCCTTCATTCGCTTCCGTAAACGCAGCGTCCGGGTCACCGGGGCGACCGTTGGTGAAGACAACGCGGCCACGCAGGGCGGGGTGCCCAGCCACATACCGCACTGTGTCATGCGGGCGGTCGAACGTGAAAACAACCTTGCCGCGCCCAAACGCCAGAGCAGGCCAGCCACGTTTTAAAACAGCTTCTTCCAGCGTGGCGTAAGAACCCCGCACGTCGTCCGGGGTCAGGATATTTTCCCGCCCGAAGACAGAGAGCAGTTCCGCATCCAGCTTGTCATACGTGGCTTTTGTAAACTGTTCCGGCTGAGTGAAGGGCAGCTTACCTCCGGGCAGCGGCACGTCCTGCTTGGTTTCCAGATCAATATAGACAGGCAGGTGATTAGGGTGCGCGTCTGACCATTCCTTGACCAGTGTCAGGCACTGGCGCAGCGGTTCACAGCTGGAACGCTGATCAATATCGACAATATGCATGACCTTGAAGTCGGTGCCCTGCTTGTCAGTCGCGTCGCTCTGGTCCGCATCAGGCGTGAAGCCTGCTTTTTTCTCCCATTCCACACCGCGCGGATGGGCGTAGCGTTTGCCGGAACTGTCAGCATAGATATCAATTTCAAGCTGGCGCACACCGCCATCCAGCTGCGCTTTCAGGGACCCATGCTGGTAGTCCAGCGCGTCCGCCATTTCCGGTGACAGTTTTTTCAGCCATGCGAGTGTGGTGGGGGAAAGACTGCGCCGGTAGCTGTTGTGCGTACCAATAACCTGAATCTGGTTCATTTTAAGTGTGTCATCCGCAAAGCTTACCGGGGATGACAGAACAGAAAAAGCGCAGAGAAGAGCAGGAAGCGCACAAAAAACTGGTTTCATGAAAACGTCCAATTTCAGCAGAATGGGAACGGGCTAGGTCTGTGAGGGCCGCATAGCCTGCACGGAATAATAATGGAGCGGAATAAAGTAAAGAAATGGCTCCATAGTTTCATATTTATTTCACAAACCAATTTTTATAGAAAAAATAAAATAAATTTCACACTTTTTCAGAATAAACACAGATCAGAAGAGCTTTGTGAAACTTATATTACGAAAAGAGAATCATTCTTCTATCCAGAAATGAATTTTTGTAAGGGGATACCCATTCGAAATTCTTATGACTGAAGAGTGCACATAATCATGCCTGTAGACCTCAGTCATCTGGTGCTGCTCCAAACATGTGTCGGAAAAATCTTCTTATGAAAAAGACGCTTTTCAGGTTTGCTCTGTGCTGTGGCATCGCCTTTCCGTGCGAGGTCTGGGCAGAAACAGACACTGCCACACCCGCAGAGCAGAAGCCCCGGCAGGCACCGCATAAGGCCAGCGCGCCGCGCGCGGCCAAAGCCACGAAAAAAACCAGAGACCGTGCGAATTCTGCTCTGGAATCCGTGGTGGTGACAGCCCAGCGCCGGGCTGAAAACAACCAGAACGTTCCGATCTCCATCCAGCATATTGATGGCAAGACCCTTGCCAACGCGGGCTATACCGCCCTGACTGACCTGCAATATCTGGCACCGGGCGTGCAGTATGACCCCACACAGGGCGCTGCGTTTCAGATTCGCGGTGTTGGCAGTGAATCTTTCGATTTTTCCAATGCAAAATCCGTCAGCGTTGTGGTGGATGATGTGGTGATGGATGCCCAGCGCGCCAACGGGATGATTGGCATGGTGGATATCAACAATGTTGATATCATGATGGGCCCGCAGGGCACGCTGTTTGGCATGAACTCCACATCCGGCGTTATTGCCGTCACCACCGGCAAGCCGGTGCTGAACAAATTTACAGCCCGGACCAGTGCGAGTTACGGTGAGCATAATGAGCGTATTCTGAATGCAACCGTGAATATTCCGGTTGGCAGCAAGGCCGCGTTCCGTATTTCCGGCTTTGATAACGCGCAGGATGGGTTTGGCCGCAACGTCGTGCTGAACAAGCTGGTTGGCTCCACCAATGAATATGGTGGCCGTGGCAAATTCTATGTTCAGGCCACGGATAATCTGGATATTACCTTGCAGGGCGATTATGCCCACCACTGGGACAGCAGCGTCCGCACACCGGTGGGTGGCCAGAGTGCTGCCGTAACCTCCGCCCTCAATTCTCTGGGTGTTTATCCCAACTCAAAAAATGCGGATACGGCTGACCCTATCTACGGGAATATCGTTTCAGAAGAATATGGCGCGGCCCTGAAAATCCATACGAAAATCGGGGAAAACGACCTCAACTTCATCAGCGCATGGCGTCAGTCGCTGTATAACAACAACACGCCGGTTGACCTCGTGCCGCTGGATGTTTCTGCCTATTACCCTTACAATTTTGGGCATCTGACGACGCAGAAATTCAGTGATGAAATTCGCTTCTCTTCCCCCAAAGGGCACTTTCTGGAATGGCTGGCCGGTGGCTTCTTCAACCGTCTTGACGCACGCCAGACCCAGTATCAGTGGGGCACGGCAGGCGCACCGCTTTATGTGGATGGCGTTCCGGCCGCGAATTTGTACAATAACTCTGGCGCTGTGGGGTATAGCGGCAATACCTCCCTCTTCCAGTCGCGCAATGAATCTCTGGCCGCGTTCGGGCAGTTAAAGTTCAATATTTCCCGCCATTTTGATATCGCCATCAGCGGGCGTTACACCCATGACAAAAATTCTCAGGGGCTGAGCTTTATCAATACGGACGCGCAGGCGGTCACGGGGTATAATCCCACTTTTACGCCGACCCATAACGCACCAGTTTACCCTTGGGGCCAGATGACGGGCCAGAACTTTTCAGGCCGGATCTCTCCTGAATATCACTTCAACCCCAACGTCATGGCCTATTTTACCTTCTCCACCGGCTATAAGCCCGCAGGGATTGCGTTTGTCGGCAATAATTATGACCCGTACCATAAAGAGACCGTGAAATCCTATGAAGCCGGGATGAAGTCTGAATGGATGCACCACAGGCTGCGCCTGAACGTGGATGCCTTCCGTGAAGACTTTACCGACTTCCAGGCGACTGTGCTGACGCCTGTCCCGGCCGGGAATGGCACGACTATTCTGACAAGTGCGATCGGCAATGCGGGCGGGCTGGTCAGTCAGGGTTTTGAAGGCAATGTGGCCTATAAGCCTATTCCTGATCTGACATTATCCGGATCTGTTTCCTTTACCGATGCGCATTTTACGGATTACGTTGCCAGCACAAAAGCCAACTATACCAATACCCGCCTGACCAATGCGCCGGTCTGGTCCGCCAATGCCTTTATTGACTACCAGCATGACCTGACCCCGCATCTTGGTATGCAGGCGCATCTTGACTACGCCTATCGCGGCACGACATGGACGGTGACTGGCCAGCCGGATTATTCCAAAGTTCCGGCGTATAGTCTTGTCAATCTGCGCGTCAGCCTGCTGCCGCTCAACAAACGGCTTCAGGTCGGGCTGTATGTGCGCAATATGTTCAACCAGTATTTCTCAACCGGCTACCAGCTTTACGGGACGGCCGGGTATCTGCACTACACCTCACCGGATGCGCGCCGCACAATCGGCGGGTTTATTAACTTCAGCTACTAATCGGAAACAGCCAACCGGAGTGCAGGGTCAGCTTGCCTGACCCTGCGGGCCAAGGCTCAGAACATGCGCCAGATGGTCCCGCTCAATATCGAACGGGACATCCCAGCTTTCGCTTTCCTCGCAGAGTTTTCCGCGGATTTCGTAATAGTCCAGCCCGCGCAGGCCCGCGATAAAATAGAAAAACGTATCCGGCATGGTGCCGGGGGCCAGATTGATCACTCTGGTCCCTTTGTGGCAGAACATGATGTTGGTCATGGCCGCCCCCATCACCCCCACAACACACTCCGCATTTTTAAAAATCTTGATCTGCTCAAGAAGCGTCAGGTCAGACGGGTCCAGACACACAAAGCCCTGCTCTTGCAGGAAGTCCATCAGACTGTCTTCATCCCTGATGCGTCTGGCCCGGTTTTTACGGGTGAGATAGAGCTTGCGCACCTGCGCGCCGGGCACGCTGGCCACCATGGCGTCCGTGCGGGAAAAGGCCAGCGGAGACATATAGACGCCGTGATTGCTCAGGCCATCCACCAGCACCAGTTCTTTAAAGAAGGACACATCCTGCGGGCTCATAGGGTGATAGAGCGGCACAAAGCCTGTGCTCAGCGCCACACTGTCCCGCAGGACACGGGAGAAATTCCCTCCTGCCTGCGGCACGACCAGAGAACAGAGCGGTAAATGCTCTTCCGCCAGCCAGAGTTTTGGTAGCAGTTCAACCATCCAGTGCCCGTAATTCTGCTCCCCGCGCTTGCGCAGCAGGAGGGAGGACGGGGTGACATGCTGTACGCTCTGCGTCTGCCCGGCTTGCATAATCTGCGCAAGCCCCTGTGCGCACTCTTCCGGCGTATGCTGGGTGATACTCTCCTGCACCAGCTTTTTATCCTGCGTAAACACCAGACCTTCCTGCGTGACATACACATCAAACAGTTTTGTCACCCACACGCGGCCTGCGGGGAATGCGCCGGTGAACCAGCCGGGCCGCATGGCGTCCAGAATGTGCGCAGGAATATAATCGGGGTTCAGCACACGCGGGGGGGCAAGCTGAAAGGCGGGAGACGTGACCTCCGCCACGGACACCCTGTGCAGGCTCTGTATTTCTACCAGATCCACGCGTTCTGCCCTCCTCACTGTTCCGGCACGCAAACTGTGATGCGGGTTTAAGGCAGTTTGCGCAACAGGCCAGCGTGATCTGCCCACACTCCCTGTTTGCAGAACTGTCTCTTGCCAAGCCAGCCCGTACCGTCACATCTTAAGGAAATATTAACATCTGGCATGGAGGGGCGTATGATCCCGTCTTCCTTTCTGACCAGCCGCCTTGGTTTTTCTCAGGTGCCGCTTGAAGAACCCGCGATGGCCATTCCCCACGCGCTTTTTGTTTTTCTGATTGAGAGCTACCTGCGCAGTCAGCCTTTTCATGAAGAGGCGTATCTCCGCAGCAATCCGGACGTGGCAGAAGCCCTCCGGGCCGGGCATATCCCATCCGCCAAGGAACATTACGTAACACAGGGCTACTGGGAAGAACGGGATGGCGCCTGCCCGCCTTTTTGTGAGGACTGGTATCTGAGCCAGAATCCGGACGTTGCCGTTGCCGTCATGCAGGGTGAATGTCCGTCCGGCGCGGTACATTACACCCTGTATGGCCGCCGGGAGGGCCGGTGCCCCTGCCCGGAACTCGCGCCGCTTTATGCTGCATGGCAGGCTGTTTCCGCCCCTGCGCCTCAGCGCGCCAACTGAGCGGCCCCCCTCTGGCCAGAACGGTGCGGGCGTTATACGGTCTGCCGCATCCATGAAAACCGATCGCACCTTTCTGCCCAGACTGACTCTGGCGCTTTTCCTCTCTTACCTCAGCGTGGCTTTGTCTCTGACCGCCGTGCCGGTGTATGTCATGTCCTGGCCGGGCTTTACCAACGTGCTGGCCGGACTGGCGGTGGGTATTCCGTTTCTGTCCACCATTTTCACCCGCAATTATGCCGGGCAGATTGCCGATGCCTCCGGCGGGCACCGCTGCATGCGGCGCGGGCTGGTTTTTTATGCGCTGGCCTGCGGGCTGTGCCTGCTCTCCACCCTGCCCGCTCTGCCTGCCATCGGGCGATATGGTGTGCTGATAGCGGGCCGCCTGCTCCTTGGACTGGGTGAGAGCCTGTGCATTGTGGGCATGATGGGCTGGGGCATTGCGCTGGCCGGGCAGCCACAGGCAGGCCGGGTTATGGCGTGGACCGGGGCCGCCATGTATGGCGCGTTTGCCGTGGGTGGCCCGGTGGGGCTGATTGTGTATCAGCATTTCAGTTTTGCTGTGCTGATGGGCCTCAGCGCGGCCCTCCCTCTGGCGGGTCTGCTGCTGATCAGCACCTTGCCGCCAGCCCCCCTGCATACCGGCCACCGGGAACCGTTCTGGGCCATTCTGAACAAAATCCGTGGGCCGGGCATCGTCGTCGCTTTGCAGGGCGTGGGGTTTGCAGCGCTTGGGGCGTTTCTCTCCCTGCGGTTTTTACAGGCCGGATGGTCTTATGCCGGATGGGGGCTGACCTGCTTTGGCGCGGCCTTTGTAGGCATGCGGATGCTGTGCGGGCATCTGCCGGACAGGGTTGGCGGCCTGAAAGTGGCTCTGCCGTCTCTTGTGCTGGAAGCACTCGGGTTGGCGCTGATCTGGGGCGCGCCGTCTCCGGAAATCGCACTCGCCGGAGCTCTGCTGACAGGCGCAGGCTGCTCCATGGTTTATCCCTCCCTCGGCGTGGAGGTGGTGCGGCTGGTGCCCGCCCCCATGCGCAGCACGGCCCTTGGCGGATATTCCGCATTTCAGGATCTGGCTTATGCCGCAACCGGGCCGCTGGCCGGGTTTCTGGCGGACCGCTCCGGCTATGCCGAGGTGTTTTTACTGGGCAGCCTGTGCGCGCTGCTGGGGGCCGCACTTGTGTGCCTGCTGATTGCGCTCAGACCCCAGAGCAGGTGAACCCCCTAAGGCTGGCCTCAGGCCGCCTGAAAGCAGCGGGCGACGTCTTCCTGACTGACCTCCGCCGGGGTCGCGGGCTGCCAGCGGGGGGAATTGTCCTTATCAATCAGCTTGGCGCGCACGCCTTCCACAAAATCCGGGCGGTGCATCATATGCCCGACCAGCGTTGTCTCCTGCACAAAGGCGTCATCCAGTGAGGCCAGCGTGCGCGCCTTGTGCCATGCGGCCCATGTGACCTGAAGAGAAAACGGGCACAAACGGGAGAGCGCATCCAGATCCTGTCTGGCAACCTCACTCTCATCATCATCCAGATTATGCAAAACCTGCACCAGATCGGGCGCGGTGTAACATGCCTCAAGCGGGTGCGCCGGAGCGGCGGGCACAGGGCGCGCATGGGCTTTCAGCACAGCCTCCACCGGCTGCGTTGCCAGTTGCGCGACAACGTCGGGCAGCTTGTCCGAGGGGATCAGATAATCCGCAAAGCCGTTCTGCACAGCCTGCATCCCGTCCATCCGCTCCCCCAGCAAAGCCAGCCGCAGGCCGGATACGCCGGGCATACGGGAGAGGATCCATGACCCACCGGCATCCGGCGTAATGCCGATGCTGGTTTCGGGCATGGCCAGCACGGACCGCTCCGTCACCACCCGGTAGGACACATGCCCCCCAAGCCCGATGCCGCCGCCCATGGCAATCCCGTCCAGCAGGGAGACAATGGGTTTGGAATAGGCCGCAATCTGCCGCATGACGCGGTACACGCGGTTGATTTTTGCAACGCCGGTTTCCGGCCCCTCAGCCCGGATCAGTTCGCTCAGGGCGCGCAGATCTCCCCCGGAGCAAAAAGAGCGCGGGCTTGTGCTGTCCAGCAGAATGAGCGTGATTTCCGCATCATCCCGCCAGGCCTCCAGCACGCGGGCTATCCCTTCCGCCATTTCCAGATCGACCGCGTTCAGTCTGGCGGGGCGGTCCAGCCGGATACGGCCAACCGGCCCCATGCGTTCAGTTTTGACAGTCGGCGTGCCGGAAAGGGCGGCTTCGGTCATTGCTTTCCTCTTATATTCATGCACAAAACACTGCGTCTGGAGTGTGATGAAGGAGAGCAGATGTTGGCGCTGGAAACCAGTACCTTCCGCAACGCCATGGCCAGACTTGGTGCTGCTGTTAATATTGTGACCACCGGAACGCGGGAAGACCCCGTGGGGTTTACGGCCTCCGCTGTCTGCTCCGTGACCGATACCCCGCCGACCCTGCTGGTCTGCCTGAACCGCACCAGCCGCGCGCGGGCAGCCTTTGTGGTGGGTGGCCCGCTGTGCGTGAACGTCCTGTCCGGCACGCAGCAGGATCTGTCCAACCATTTTGCCAGCCCCAACAGCATGGCGGAGCGTTTTGCCGTTGGCCACTGGACCACGCTGGCGACGGGCGCCCCCGTTCTGGAAGAAGCCGTGGCGACGTTTGACTGCCGCGTGAGCCAGATTGTAGAAGTGGGCACGCATAGTGTGCTATTCGGGGTGGTGGAAGCCCTGCGTATGCACGAGACGGCGGGTGGGCTTGTCTATTTCAACCGGGCCTATCATGCCCTGCCGCACACGGCACTTTAATCTGACAGGACCCTGACGCATGGCACCTCGCCCCAAAATGGAACATGAAGATGATGTGCCGGTTATTACCGTCCGGGTGCTGATCATCATCCATATCTGTCTGGCGTTGTTCATTCTGCTGTGGGGCTGGCTGGACTGGTCCCTGCCACAGTAAAGGCCGCAGTCGGGCCGCAGTAAGGCCGCTGCCCTCAGGCTTTTAGCCGCTGAACAAGCCCGACCAGCAGGAAGCCCGCACCACCCAGAAGGGCGATCCAGAAGGAGGTCGGGCAGTCTGTATACCATGACAGGCTCAGCCCGCCCCATGCTTCCGCCAGAGCCAGCCCGGCTGCCGCCGCAAGCCCGGCCAGCGGCGACAGGCCAAGCCGCAGCACGGTAGCCGCGGGGGCCACCATGAGCGTAAAGACCAGCAAGACCCCGGTAATCTGCGCACATTCCGCCGTAGCCAGAGCCACGAGTGCCAGAAATAGCACGTCCAGAGCCTGAAGGCGCACACCTTTAGCTTCCGCCATTTCCGGTTGCAGGGTGGCGAACAGCAGTGGGCGGGCCATAAGCCCCAGCCCCAGAAGACACCCGGCGGACAGCAGCGCCAGCCAGCCCAGCATTCCGGGGCTGATGCCCAGAATATCGCCAAACAGCAGCGCCGTGGCCGCACTCGCTGAGCGCGTCAGCAGGTGCAGGAACAAGGCCCCCACGCCCATTGCGACAGACAGAACAAGGCCGATCATCACATCCCGCCCGGCAACGCGCTCCCCGGCCAGCCCCATCAGAACGCCGGCTGTCAGCGCCCCCCCGGCCAGACCGGTAAAGGGAGACAGGCCAAGCATGAGCGCGCCGGTCGCCCCGGCAAACCCCACATGGGACAGCGCATGGCTGGCAAACGTCTGCCCGCGCAGCACCAGAAACCAGCCGACCGGACCACAGACCAGCGCAACCAGAAACGCCGCCAGAAAGGCCGTCCGCATGAAGTCATAATCAAGCATGCGCGCCGCACCCTCCGCAGTCATGCTCCTGCAAGGCGGAGCCGCCGCCTTCCGCCACTACAAACACGCGGCCTCCGGCCCGCACTACATCCACCGGCGCACCATACAGGGCTGTCAGGGCTTTGGTGGTAATCACCTCATCCACCGTGCCGAGCAGCGCACGGCCACGGGCCAGATACAGCACATGGTCCATCATGCCGAGCAGCGGATTGATATCATGCGCGGACATCAGCACCGTCATTTTACGCGTGCGCGCAAGGGTGTGAATTCGCTCTACCGTCTCCCGCATACGGGCGGGGTCCAGACTGGCAAGCGGTTCGTCCAGCAACAGGACAGAAGGATCATCCAGCAATGTCTGCGCCAGCAGAAGACGCTGACGCTCCCCGCCAGACAGCGCGGAAACCGGCCTTTGCGCCAGATCCTGCGCATCCACGGCGGCAAGGGCGGCATCCACCGCCGCCCGCCCGGCGCGACTGTACCATGGCAGACCCCAGCGTTGCCCGTGCAGGGCAGATGCCACCATGCTCCAGCCGGTAAACTGCCCGCCAACCAGCTTGCGCATCTGCGGCATATACCCCACAGCGCGGTTGCCGCGCCGCACGGGCTGACCGTTGACAGACAGAGCGCCCTGCACCGCAGGCTCCAGCCCCAGCAGAGCGTGAAACAGGGTGGTTTTCCCCGCCCCGTTGGCCCCCAAAACGCCGACAAAACTCCCCTGCGGGATTGCCAGACTGATCTGGCTCAGCACGACCCGGCCGCCGCGGGCCAGCGTCACATCCTTCAGACAAATGCTTTCCGGAGCACGCCCCTCGTGCGGAAACCCGCAGGAAGCGTTGAGACGCACAGACTGGGCGGCGGCCTTGTCCGGTGCGCTCTCCGCTGCTGTGTCCGGCATGATAGGGTGGCCTGACCTCATGGCGAAGGCTGGCCGAGCACCTGCGCAACCTGCGTCAGAGTGCTGTGCATCCAGTCCTGCCAGTGGGTGTCGGGCGGCATGATCTCACGCACCGGCAGCACCGGCACCCCGGCACTGTGCGCCTGTGCGATCAGCCGCTGCACGGAGGGGCGGTCCGCCTGTGCGTTATAAGCCACAAACCGCACGGCATGCTGGCGGATATCGGCATCAAACTGCGCCACGGCGGAGGCTGGCGGTTCTACATCATTCATGACGGCCACCTGAAAGGCCTGCTCCTTCATCACCAGACCGAGGCTGTCTGCCAGCGGCGTGAAAACCGGCTCCGTGGCTGCCACAGGCTGGCCCTGCACCTGCGCGCGCAGGGTGGCAACATGCTGCACAACACCCCCGATGGCGGCCAGAACCGTTTTGCCCCGCGCTTCATACGCGCTGGCATGCTGCGGGTCTGCCGCCTGACACGCGGCAATAAACCGGCTCACAAAAGCCGCGACGGCTGGCAGGTTATACGCCAGATGCGCGTTATCGCCCTCATGCCAGCCGGTCCAACCGTCCGCTTTGATCATGGGCACCGGCGGCCCGCGCCGGGCCTGCGCCAGACGGTCCAGCCAGGCATCATACCCCGCGCCATTGGCCACAAGCAGCGTAGCCTGCGCGACCAGCCGGGCATCCGCCGGGGTTGGTTCATACAGATGCGGGTCAAGGGTCGGGGTGTTCAGAATGGACGTGACGTGCATATCCGGCTCCGCCACCTGTGCGGCCAGATCCCCCCACGTATTTTCCGCAGCGACAACAACAGGCGTTTCCGCCGCCGTAGCAGCGCCATGCCACACACCGGCAAGCAGCAGGCAGGAGAGAACAGAGGCAGGAAAACGCATCAGGCTGATCCTTGTCGATCGGCTGGGCCATCAGGAACGGGGGCATCACACTTTAGACCGGGGAACACGACCGCAAAGGCGCCCCGGAAGAATGTGATATTATAACATGACGCGTTTGACCAGAACCTGAAGAGCTGGTCTGTTTTGCGTTCACTCTCCGGCACGCGTAAGATAGCGCTTCTCCTCAGGCCGGACTGGGGATACACCGTGATTTCTGCCGCGCAGACTGTATGGACCGCATGACCCCGACAGCGTTTTCCCCCGCCACAACAGCCCAGCTTGACCGCGCCGATGCCCTCTGCACCCGGCAGGGCGCGCGCATGACGCAGCAGCGCCGGGAAATTCTTGGCCTGATTCTGGACGCACAGACGCCGGTTGGCGCGTATGACCTTCTGGAAAAAATCAAAACACCGGACCGCCGCCCTGCCCCGCCAACGGTCTATCGCGCGCTGGATTTTCTGCTGGACCACGGGCTGATCCACCGGATTGAGCGGCTGTCCGCCTTTGTGCCCTGCACGCACCTGCTACGTGACCCCCATACGCACAACCCGGACCACTGCCACGACCATGATCACGAGACATGCCTGCATACGGCACAGTTTCTGATCTGCAAGTCCTGCAAGGGTGTGACAGAAATTGCGGACTCCAGCGTGCTGAACACACTGCGCGGTATCTGCCGGGAGCAGAATTTTGTCATGCAGGGGGCCTCTATTGAAGTGGTGGGCCTGTGTGCGGAGTGCGCCGCCAAAGCACGCCCGACCCGCAAGACCGCACAGAAACAGGCCTCGCCCTCTTCTCCATGACCAGAAAGCCGGGCCGCCCACCTGCGCAGTCTGACCTGCTGGGTGCGCCACCCGGACATGAGACTGTGGCGGCAGACCGCAAGACGAAGGCCCGCCGCACCACACGGGCTGCGCGGCCCCGTCCCGAGGGCGTGAAAAAACCGGAACCCCCTTTGCAGGCCGACCTGTTTACCAGCCCGCTACCGCCACGCCCGCGCCCACCCCGCACACGGTTTGACGCGGAAGAACTGCGTCTTTCCGTGGTCCCGGCCTCAGGTTTTTCCGCGCAGGCAGCCCCGGATAGCTGGCTGTATCTGGTGACGGACTCAGAGGATGCCAGCCAGCTTCTGGATAACGGGCTGCCCCTGCGCAAAATCCACCCGCCTTTACTGACGGAACGCGGCGGCGTAGCCCACTGGCTGATGAAAATGACGGAAGACCCGCCGGGACTTTTCGCCACAACGCCCGTGGTGCTACGTGTGCGCCGCGCCATGGTGGCCGGGTGGCTGGAACCAGACCCGGACCACAGCGCCGAATTTTCCGCTCCGTGTTATTTGCTGAGCGGAAGCAGACAGGAACAGGACTGAGCAGAGTATCATGACAGCACACACGCAAAGCGACACGCTTCTGGCTGAGGTGACACGCGGAGGCCGGGTAGAATCCCGCCATTACGGCGCGGCGGTTGTCATGGATGCCTCGGGAAAAACCGTGTTTGCCACGGGCGATGTGGAGACACCCATCTATCCCCGTTCAACAGTCAAAGCGCTGCTGGCTCTGCCATTGCTGACGGAAGGGGCTGCGGACAAATACGCCCTGCCGCCGGAGGCTCTGGCTCTGGCCTGTGCCTCGCATCAGGGGGAGCCTGCGCATGTTGCCGTCGCTGCCGAGATGCTGGCCCGTACCGGCTGGGATTACGGCGTGCTGGAATGTGGTACACACTGGCCGCTGGATGCCCGCGCCACCCGCGCGCTGGCCGCCGCGGGGCAGGAAGCCTGTGCGCTGCATAACTGCTGCTCTGGCAAACATGCGGGCTTTATCTGCCTTGCCTGCGCCACCGGGCAGGACCCGGCCCATTACAGCCGCCCCGAACACCCCATTATGCAGACCATGGCCCGCACCCTGACGGATGTGACCGGCGTGCCCCACACCGACGCCAACCGGGGCACAGATGGCTGCGCCATTCCCACATGGGCCATTCCGCTTTCCGCCCTTGCTCTGGGCTTTGCCCGTTTTGCCACGGGCACCGGGCTGAGTGCGGACCGCGCCGCTGCCGCCGCCCGTCTGCGGGACGCCATGACCGCCGCGCCCTTCATGATTGCGGGCACAGACCAGTTTGATACGCTCGTTATGCAGGATCTGGCCCCGCGTGTGCTGACCAAAATGGGCGCGGAAGGTGTGATGATTGCCGCCCTGCCGGAAAAAGGTCTGGGTATTGCCATCAAATGTCGGGATGGCGGGGTGCGGGCGGCAGAAGTGGCCGCCGCAGCCCTGATTGCCCGCTTTGGGGGAGAAGACGCTCCCGTTCTGAACCACTTCATGCGGCGTCCGCTGAAAAACTGGAACGGGACTGTGGTGGGGGAACTCCGTGCAGCGCGTGAGCTGGCCGGAGACAGGCTGCCAGAGGGTCTTTAAAACCGGCGGTGGCTTCCTCTCCGGTTAAGACTCTCGCTCAGAAAGGCTGAGAGAAAAAGCGCCCTGAGCGCACGCAAACATGCCGGGCACAGGAAGACCTGCTTGCTGTGCCCGATAGCCTGATACCGGACACAATCTGCTTCCATGTCTGTCCGCAATATCTCTCCGCAATCGGCCGACCACGCGGCCAGCCGGAACACGAAAAAATTCAGTTTTCGGGAATCCTCACAGCGGAGGCAGGATAATCGTTAAGTTCGTGGACTCTCGTGATAACGAAAACAGAACAAAACGAAAACACACAACAGAAAACTCTGTGTCATTTTAAACAAAAATCAGAAGATTTTCCGGGGAAGGAGTGTGCTTGAAAAGCCATCTGTCCGCTGGTGTGCAGCGTATGGCGGTAAAATATGACGGGTCTGGCCCCGTATATGGGGGCCAGACCAGAAAAACTTATTTCTTGCTGCGCGGGGTTTTGGAAGCCTTACGGCCCCGCGTTGCAGCCGGTTTGGCTGTCGCTTCAGCCGCTTCGGCAGCCAGACGGTCATAACGCTTCTGGCGGCGGGTATCCTGCACAATACGCAGTTTTTCAACAGCGGAAAGGCGCACCTTCTTTTCTGCCGGAGCCGCTTTAGCGCGCGGTGTGCGGGTTTTGGGCGCAGCCGGAGCTTTGGTTGCCGCAGCAGTTTTTGTAACGGTCTGCTTCGGGGCTGCAGCCTTACGGGTAGCCTTGACCGGCTTTGCGGCCTCAACAACCGCAGCAGCAGCCGGACGACGGCCACGACGAGCGGGAGCCGGAGCGTCCACAGCGGCTTCCGCAACTTTGCGGCGGGGAGCGCGGGTTGCCGGTTTGGCGTCCACAACAGCAGCGGCTGCCGTCTTGCGCGGGGCACGGGTTGCGGGCTTGGCAGCAGCTTTTGTGGTAGTTGCTTTTTTCTTCGGCGCGGCTTCAGCTTTTGCAGCCTTGGGCGCACGGGCCGGCTTAACAGCTTCCGTCACCTTTGCAGCGGCGACTTTGCGCGGCTTGCGGGCAGGGGCCTTCGGCGCAATTTCTTCTTCAACGGCCGCAATTTTTGCGGGGGTCTTACGCGTCCGGCGCGGGGCAGCAGGGGCTGCGGCGGCGGCAGATACGGTGGTCTTAGCCGTGGCGCGGCGTTTTTTGGTTTCGCTCATTCAAAACTCCACTTTCACACCCGCCTGAAAAACTTCAAGATCTACAAACGGGATTATAGAATTGCGTCTTTTATCTCTTTCAGGAAAGGCTCCTGAAAGGCGCCCCGATGACCTGAAACTCACGTCATTCATAACAAAAGCCACAGAAAATGCAAAAAATACTTTAGAACCGAAAAGAATAACCCACGTTTTACAGATCAGCCCCCGGCCCCGCATAGCCCTGCTCCGACCATGCCATCACACTTATGGCAGGCGGGAGTGGTGGTCTGGTGAACTCTCCGGTATTATCAGCGCATATCCCCAATCCTGACAGGAACAGGTCTCATGAAGATTAACGGCACGCCGTATCGCAGCGTCTGGGTAAATGAAAAAGACGGCTGGTCCATCCATATTTTTGACCAGACGCGCCTCCCCTTCTCCCTTGATATCCTGCGTCTGACCACGCAGCAGGAGGTTGCCCATGCCATCAGCACCATGCAGGTGCGCGGCGCCCCGCTGATTGGCGCTGTAGCTGCCTACGGGCTGGCGCTGGCCCTGCGGCAGGATGCCAGCGATGCCGCCATGGAAGACAATGCTGCCATGCTGGCCGCAACACGCCCCACAGCCGTAAATCTGCGCTGGGCGATTGACCGTATGCTGAACCACCTGCGCCCTACTGCCCCGCAGGAGCGCGTTGCCGCAGCCTACGCGGAAGCAGGCCGCATCTGTGATGAAGATGCCGCCCAGAACGAAGCTATTGGCCGCCACGGACTGGCACTGATCCGTGAACTTGCAAAAAACCGCCCCGCAGGCGCGCAGATTAACCTGCTGACACATTGCAACGCAGGCTGGATTGCCACGGTAGACTGGGGCACGGCACTCGCCCCCATCTACATGGCGCATGATGAAGGGCTGAATGTGCATGTGTGGGTTGATGAAACCCGCCCACGGAATCAGGGGGCTGCCCTGACAGCATGGGAGCTGGGCAGCCATGGCGTGCCGCATACCGTGATTGCGGATAATGCGGGGGGCCACCTGATGCAGCACGGTCAGGTTGATCTGGTGATTGTGGGCACAGACCGCGTGACCCGCACAGGAGATGTTGCAAACAAGATCGGCACCTATCTGAAGGCGCTGGCCGCACAGGACAATAACGTGCCGTTCTGGGTGGCCCTGCCCTCCACCACCATTGACTGGACTGTGGCCAATGGCGTGACGGAAATCCCTATTGAAGAACGTGCAGCGTCCGAGATTACCCACGTGGCCGGCCGGGGGGAAAACGGAGTGCAGACCCGTGTGCAGATTACGCCCGATGGCAGCCCGGCGGCCAACCCGGCCTTTGATGTCACGCCTGCGCGGCTTGTGACCGGGCTGATTACGGAACGTGGCTGCTGCCCGGCAACGGAGGCGGGCCTGCGCACGCTCTTCCCTGAACAATAATAGCCCGTAATGGCTTTTCAGGAGGGCAGGCGCACTCTGGTGCCCTCCTGCCCTTCTGGCGTACACAGCACACCTTATCCGCAGCACCGGCTTTGGCAGGCCGGGGCTGCATTTTTTTGTGCATACCCCTATGCGCGGCCCTTTTCTTGACGCTCTCCGGCCCGCGCCTGATAAACGCTATACGACGCAATACAGTCCGCGCCATGATGCCATTCTGAAAGGGCAAGAGCATGTCTGAGACGATAGAAACCCCGACAACCCACTTTCTGGCAGCCCATGGCATTGCCTACACCATGCATGATTACGACTACGTCTCGGACCCCGGAAAGATCGGCCTGCATGCCGCAGCCGGGATCGGGATTGATAATGAAAAAGTCTTCAAGACCCTGATGGTCGAGATTGATAAAAAGCAGGTAGTGTGTGCGGTTATTCCCGTGCATCAGAAAATGAACCTGAAAAAGGTTGCCGCCCTGTTTGGCGGTAAAAACGCCCGTATGCTGGGGGCGGAGAAAGCCGAGGCGCTGACGGGCTTTCAGGTGGGCG
Organism: Acetobacter sp. P1H12_c; assembly: GCF_018811975.1. NCBI lineage: Bacteria > Pseudomonadati > Pseudomonadota > Alphaproteobacteria > Acetobacterales > Acetobacteraceae > Acetobacter > Acetobacter sp. P1H12_c. Next base: position 24,775 of record NZ_JACRVR010000025.1, read on the forward strand.
GGATCAGCCCCTTTGGCTCACGCACGCAGGTGCCGGTGGTGTTTGAACAGAGCGTCTTGAAGCTGGACCTTATGTATATTAACGGCGGTGGCCGTGGCCTTGTTGTCGGGCTGGCCCCGGCGGATGCCCTCCGGTGCGTCAACGGCCAGACGGCAGACCTGACAGTAGACCTGACAGCAGACCCTGCGGCCTGAACCCCGGAGACAGGTGAGGCGTGACGCCACACACGCGGCAAAAAGGAGACAGGGATGCGGTGAAAACAGCGTCTCCCTCTTTTCCGCCGCCCCGGGGCAGCTTATGCAGAACAGGTGAGCTCTTGACGGCAAGGGCTCCTGACACTCCGGGCATGCCGGAGGGATTTGTCTGGATGGAGACGAGATTGTCACGCAAGCTCTCTGTTGCCCTGCTGGCCCCGTTATGTCTGGCAGCCTGCGCCGCTCAGCCCGCACAGGTGCCGGGGGCCAGCCCCACGCCTGCCACCACCGCAGGTGCTGGCACCGGAGGCTACGGGTACGGCTATTCCGGCCATGTGCCGGACTTTGCAACCCGGAATTATGAACCCTTCAACCGGCAGGATGTTGTGGCCATTGCCATGCGCGAATGGCGTCTGTTTGGCAGCCCGGTGAATGATGATGACCCGGAATTACGGCCCGAACCCCAGATTGCCTCCGTCAAACCCGAACGCGCGCCCGGCCTGTGGCAGCGGGTGGGGGAATACTGGTGGATCGGGATGGACCCGGACGTGACGGAATCCACCTTTACCGGCAAACACGATGCCAGCGGCCGCCTGACCAATTTTGTGCATGATGGCGACTATGCGTGGTCCGCCGCCTTTATTTCCTACGTGATGCGCGTGGCGGGAGCCAATAACCGCTTCCCGTATTCTCCCAACCATTCCACTTATATTAATGCCGCGGCCTCCGGGCAGTCTTCCGTCCTGCGGGCGCAGGACCCGGCAACCTATGTGCCCAAGCAGGGCGACCTGATTTGCGTGGGCCGTGGCCGCGCCAAGACATCCGTGCATTTCTCCAGCCTGCCGACGTCCTATGGCTTCCCGGCCCACTGCGGGTATGTGGTGGCCACCAACCAGAACGGGCAGCCCTTTGGCCGCCAGCTCAGCATTATCGGCGGCAATATCGATGATGCCGTAGCGCTGACGCATGTGCCGACGGACGCCACCGGCCACATCTCTGCCCCCAGCGGCGAGAGCTATGACTCGCGTTACCCTTGGTGCGCCATTCTGGAAGTGCTGTTTGATGCGGAAGAAGAGCCGGACGCCGGGCGATAAACAGCCCGTACTTGTTATCCGGCTCTGAATACGACAGACTTCCTCCGATCTGATGCGCGCAGATGCGAGCCTGTTGAACGAAGCGAGAAAGTGCAACCAGATGACTGAGAGCGCAAACCCCTCTGCCCGCCCCGGCTGGCACACTCTTTCCCATGATATGCCGGGGGCAGTGGGCGGCACGCCGCTTATCCGCCTGCGCAAGGCATCTGAAGCCACCGGCTGCGAGATTTACGGCAAAGCGGAGTTCATGAACCCCGGTGGCTCCGTAAAAGACCGCGCAGCGCTTGCCATTATTGAAGACGCGGAACGCCGGGGCGTGCTGAAACCCGGCGGGACACTGGTGGAAGGCACGGCAGGCAATACCGGCATCGGGCTGACACTGGTGGCCAATGCGCGCGGCTATAAGTGCATTATCGTGATGCCGGAGACGCAGAGTCAGGAGAAAATCGGCTTTTTACGCATGATTGGCGCGGACCTGCGGCTGGTGCCTGCCAAACCATACCGGGATGAAGGCAATTACGTGCATGTCTCCCGCCGTCTGGCGGAAGAAGGCGGGTATGTATGGGCCAACCAGTTTGACAACCTTGCCAACCGGGAAGGCCACCGCAGCACCACTGCACCGGAAATCTGGCAGCAGATGGACGGCAAGATTGATGCCTTTACCTGTGCCTGTGGCACGGGTGGCACGCTGGCAGGCACGGCCATGGGCCTGCATGACGCCGCCAGCAAGGCGGGTGTTAAAGCCCCCCGCATTGTGCTGGCCGACCCGGAAGGCTCCGGCCTGTATGGCTGGGTGAAGGATAATGATCTGTCCGTCTCCGGCTCCTCCATTACCGAGGGCATTGGCCAGTCCCGCGTGACGGGTAACCTTGAAGGCGCACCGATTGATGATGCCGAGCGGATTCCGGACCCGGAAGCGCTGGACATTATCTACAGTCTGCTGATTGATGAAGGTCTGTCTGTTGGCGGGTCTTCCGGCATTAACGTCGCTTCCGCCATCCGCACAGCCCGGAAACTCGGACCGGGGCACCGCATTGTGACGATCCTGTGTGACGGCGGCGCGCGGTATGAGTCCAAACTGTTTAACCCCACCTTCCTGCGGGGCAAAAACCTGCCGGTTGCCCCCTGGCTGGATCAGTAACCGGAAAACAAGAGGTCGTCGCCATGCCGGTCCGCTCTCCCCTGCTTCCTTCACGCAGCCTCCACCGGTGGGGTGCGCTGGCCGGAATGGCCGTTCTTCTCAGCGGATGCGGGAGTGCCCTTGTGGCGCCGGGCGCGGAGAGCATTGTCGGCACATCCAGCGTCCATGCTCCGGCGGCAACAGGTACGCCGCCAGCCACTCCGGCGCTGGAGACGGGCTCCACCATTGCAGCCCCCTCTGCCAGCCAGAATGCGCTACAGGGGCATACGCTCTGCGCATCCTTGCAGAGCCATGCGATGCTGAACATTACGCTGCTCTTTGGGCAGACGCGCCCGCATGGAAAGGCAATTTCTGCCTCTGAGTGGCGGGATTTTGTGAAAAACACCCTCACACCCGCCTTCCCCGCGGGGCTTTCCGTGCTGTCCGCACAGGGCCAGTGGCAGAACCCGGCAACCGGCCAGACAACGCAGGAACCCGCCCGACTGGTGATGATCCTGACCGAACCGACACAGGACGTTGCCACCCGGCTGCAAACCATCCGCAGCCGCTATAAGGAACAGTTCCAGCAACAGTCTGTAGGCGTCGTGGTGACTCCGGCCTGCGTGGGGTTCTGAGCACTTTCTAAGGCTGATCGCCTGCTCAGACAGCAGAACAGACCAGTTTTTTCTGCCTGAAAACGACAAAAACTGCCCCCGGAGACCTCCTGAAAAGATGACCCCGGGCGGCAGTTTTTGCGTTACTCAGCGTCTGACCCGTTATGCAACGGGTGGGAGGGTTACTCCCACTCAATCGTGCCCGGCGGTTTGGAGGTGATGTCATACGTCACGCGGTTGATGCCGCGGACTTCATTGACGATGCGGCCTGCCACGCGGTTGAGGAAGCCCATGTCAAACGGGTAGACATCCGCCGTCATGCCATCAGTGCTGGTCACGGCGCGCAGGGCGCAGGCCTGATCATACGTGCGGCCATCCCCCATTACGCCCACGGTGCGGACCGGAAGCAGGACGGCAAAAGCCTGCCAGATGGCATCATACAGGCCAGCGGCACGGATTTCTTCCAGATAGACGCTGTCTACCTTGCGCAGCAGGTCCAGCTTTTCCTGCGTGATGTTGCCGGGAATACGGATAGCCAGCCCCGGTCCGGGGAAGGGGTGCCGCCCGACGATAACTTCCGGAATATCCAGCTCACGCCCCAGATCGCGCACTTCATCCTTGAACAGTTCACGCAGCGGTTCGACAAGCTGCATGTTCATGCGTTCCGGCAGACCGCCGACATTGTGGTGCGATTTGATGGTGACAGACGGGCCGCCGGTAAAGCTCACGCTCTCAATCACGTCCGGATACAGCGTGCCCTGTGCGAGGAACTGCGCGCCGCCCAGCTTGGTGGCTTCTTCCTCAAACACTTCCACAAACAGGCGGCCGATGGTTTTGCGTTTGATTTCCGGGTCTGTCACGCCGTCCAGCTCACGCAGGAACAACTCGGACGCATCCCGGTGCACAAGGCGGATGTTGAAGCGGCCACGGAAGGTTTCAATCACCTCCTCAGCCTCCCCCGCGCGCATCATGCCGTGATCAACGAAGATGCAGGTGAGCTGATCACCAATTGCTTCATGGATCAGCACGGCCGCCACGGAGGAATCGACCCCGCCGGACAGACCGCAGATCACCTTGCCGGTGCCGACCTGTTCCCGGATGCGGGCAATTTCCATGTCCCGGAAGCCCGCCATGGTCCATGTGCCGGAGCAGCCCGCCACATTATGCGTAAAGTTGCGCAGCAGCGCGGCCCCGTGCGGTGTGTGCACCACTTCCGGGTGGAACTGCACGCCATACAGGCGGCGGCCTTCATCCGCGATAACGGCAAACGGTGCGCCTTCGCTTACAGCCACAATCCGGAAGCCGGGGGGCAGTTCCGTCACGCGGTCCCCGTGGCTCATCCAAACCTGCTCACGGTTGCCACGGGCCCATGCGCCGCGGAACAGCGCGCAATCTTCCACAATATCAACAAAGGCACGGCCAAACTCGCGGTGGTCGGAGCTTTCAACCCGGCCGCCAAGCTGGAGGCACATGGCCTGCTGGCCGTAGCAGATGCCCAGAACCGGCACAGCCAGCTCAAACACCACTTCCGGCACGCGGGGAGAATCCGGGTTTGTCACGCTGGCGGGGCCGCCGGAGAGAATAATGCCGCGCGGCGCGAAGGCGCGGATGCGCTCTTCCGTGGCGGTAAACGGCCAGATTTCACAATAGACACCGCTTTCCCGCACGCGGCGGGCAATAAGCTGTGTCACCTGACTGCCAAAATCCAGGATCAGAATACGGTCCTGATGAAGGGACTCGTCCAGTTTGGTGGAGGAAGCGGGGATGGTGGCATCGGCAGGCATGAGCTACTGTCTTTCTGGTCAGCGCCTGAGCGGCTTTCTAAACGACGGACAGCGACCACCGGGCAGAGCGCGGGAAGAGTGCGCCGGAGCGGGGGCGGCTGTATGCTAAAGAGCGCATATAAAACGGTGCAGCGCGGACGTCACCCTATAATAAGACTCTCCGCAGGATCATTTCATAAAGACAGGCTGCCGGAGCGCCCTCTGAACGGGGCAGGCAGCCCCGGATTTCTCTCTGACAGGAGCGTGTTCATGAATCCTTTCTCTCTTCTGCCCGGCAAGCGCGTGCGCCACTTTGTCCGTCCGTCTGTGGGCCAGTCAGCGTTCGGGTCTGCGCGCGCCCTGCCGCTGGCAGGTGTTGCCGTGCTGGCCCTGCTGTGCGGTGCGGCTGGCCCGGCTGCGGATGACCCGTATGGGGAATGGATCGGCACGCTGGTGGCCGAGAAAGGGCATAACTGCCCGGTCCACACCGTCTCGCTCATGCAGATCCAGCCCAAACACATCACGTTCACGCCCGAAATGGGGGCGCTGGTGCTGCGCGGCGTGCCGGACAAGAAGACGCAGCATTATCATGCGCAGCTCATTTTACAGGATTCTCACCACCAGCAGCTCCCTATGGTGTTTGAAGCGCATCCGGTGGGCGATACATTTGAAGGCGTTTACGGCACGCCGGAATGCCGGGCGCATGTCACGCTGAAGCGCCCCGAAGGCCGGGCCTGGAAGAACTTTATGGGGAATGATTAAAAAAAATCGCCCGGTGTGAATTTTGGGGGTTGCCACCCCCCGCGCCCTCGGCTAAACACCGCGTCAAGGCGCACCCGTAGCTCAACTGGATAGAGCACCAGACTACGAATCTGGGGGTTAGGAGTTCGAGTCTCTTCGGGTGCACCACTTTCCTTTTTAAATTGTGATGCCGCTAAGATCCAGATTTTGTTCTGGAAATAAAGCGCGGGCTCTGGCCTTTACGGCTTGTGCCGAATGCAGACGATCTGGAAATCTTCTTTTTAAAGTCTGTGAGCCTGCATCCTGTTTTGCGGCTTAAGGCTTCTCTCGCTCCAGACTTCCGATCGCGGCATCCCTGGCAAAAAGCAGCCTTCTCCCGCTCTTCCCAAAATTTCTGAAAACTTAACGGCTCTCCGGGGCCTGCTCCTGCCCGGTCGTCAGGCAAAGAGCCAGATGCTGTGCGAGTATTCTGCGTAAAGCCTCCTGACCACCCTGCTGATACTGCTCATACTGCACACGCCAGTGCTGGCCCATTTCCGGTGGCAAATGGCTTGCCCGCAAAGCGTCCATGCCATTCAGCAGCTTTCTCTCAATCTGCGGCATGGAACGGTACGGAAAATGCAGCATACAAAACCCCACATCCATCATCAGCCGGGTATGGCCCTCCACCAGATCAGGCTGCTCGACAAAATGGTTGCCCTGCCCTGTTGTCAGACCAAAACCGGTCCGGAAGGCCACCTTTGTCACCTCCTCCCGCATTGCGGGCCAGACTACACACTCTGTTTCCGCCAGAGAGCCTCCAAAAGACGTAAGCCGATAAGGCCGTGTGCTGGTGACCAGTGCGGCCTGCGCCCAGTGGAACATCAGCAGCCGCGCCTCCGGGTCCGTCACCATGCGCGTAAAATCTTCCGCAGCATTCTGGCCCCGATGGCAGCAGGTGATAAATTCATCGGCATCAACAAAAAATATCCAGTCTGGCGGGTTGGCATCATGCCGCAGGTAGGTTTCTGCAAACTGGTGCAGGGCCTGCATTTTTGCCGCCTGATAATAGGGCTTCTGATAATCCTGCGCGTAAAAAATATCCGCCTGAGGAGCATCTTTTCGGAAATGCGCGATGACCTGATCAGTGCCATCCGTGCTGTTATTATCGAGAATAAAAAACCGCCGGAACCCCAGCCGATAATGGTGCCGTAAATTCAGCCCCAGACAATCAGCCTCATCTTTCACCAGCATCAGTAAAGCCGCATGCCGGAGCGCTGGAATGGTGACGTCAGAACGCACCTGCCAGTCCGGCCCCTGCCGCAATGTATCAAACGCGGTATGGGCACGCTGGTTCAGACTGTTAAGGACTGTGACCAGTCCCGCATAAGTGTTCATCAGATTTTCCATATCCGCGTTTTATACTCTGTGTTTGAGTGTAACCGGTTTATAGTCATGGCGTCACCGTCTTACAGCGTTTTGACAGGAGCAATAAGAATGAAGAAACTTCCCTTTATGATGCTGGCTTTTTGCCTTGCAACACCCGCCTTTGCCCAGAGCACACAGACCTCAGCCGATCTGGCAAAAACTGCTCACTATCGCCATGCTTATCAGAGCATGACAACGCTACCGGAGTGGGTGACGCGCGCTGCCGCCACCTCGTCTCCTGCGGAAACGCTTAAGCAGAACGGCAAGACATATCTGGTCGGGCATTTGTGCAAACCGCATGATTGTGCAGACAATCAACTGGATGTTGTATTTTCTGACAAGGACAAGGCGACATGGGGGTTACTCTCCCGCCGCTACGGCAAAACACTCTACCAGATGCCGCTAGGCGAGCCCGACGCAGACACTCTGGCTGCCCTGACCGCCTCCTATAACAAAAACAACCCGGACGATCAGGTAAAGTAAGATTTTCTAATACCGTATCCGGGGGCGATGAAAAGGCATTTCAACGCTCCCGGATACCGGGAAATTCTGAAAACTGTTTTTTAAGAAAATTAGCTTTCTAAAATCTTTTCTGCTCAGCTATTGCGCACCGGAAAGCACGGCATGGACCGGGCACGCAGAATCTGACAGACACCGGATGCCTGCGCACCGCCACTGGCAATAAGTTGTGCGCGATACATGGCCTTTCCAGACACAGAGACCGGCTGCACTGTGGGAGTTGCCTGCATGGAGCGCGACGCCAGAACACGGTTAACACGTTCCGCCGCGTGGCGTGCTTCCGCATAGGACGCAAATGCGCCGACCTGCACCGTTCCCCCTTTTCCGTTAGGCGACGGCGTCTGCAAAGGGCGCGTTACGACTGCGGAAGACAGCACCGGTGGGCGGCTGGCTCCAGCGGCGGTCGAATAGGAGGCGGGCAGCCTCAACATATGGTCCGAAGAGGATGCTGTCGTCGTATAAACTGCATTTTGCACGCGCGCAGGCGGCAGACTGCTGCTCTGCGTGAAGGACGGCGACGCGTTGCGTCCCCTCATGGCTGGCTGGATGTCAGACGATAACGCTGCCGTCTGGACAGGAGCCGGCGGCGCAGGCTCCGCCGGCTGGGGCGTTTCCACCTGCGCGACCGCAACGGGGGCCGGGTCAGGTGCTTCGGGCACAGGGTCAGGGTGCGGGGTATCCCGGTCCATCAGGCAGGGGGCTGAGGGATCATACGCGGCATCGGGGTCTCTCAGGCAGCCATCCGCCGTGCGGGAGAGGTCAGCTTTGGCATAATAGGCATCGGAAGACGCGACCTGCGTTATACTCTGCACCGGAACCGGCGCCCATTTACCCCGCACGGCCACACCGCCGCCCAGATGCGGTGTGATGGCCGCGACATAGTTCACCGTTTCATCCGGCAGATGGCGGCCATTATTCAGGTAATCATCCACCCGGTCCGGCCCGGCATTATAGGCTGCCAGAAAGCCCGGCGCGCCGTAGCGGTCATACATCAGGCGGATATAGGCGGCCCCGGCCTGAATATTGTCTTTCGGGTTATAAGGGTCCTCCCCCAGACCGTACTGGCTCTGCATATCCGCGTAGGTGGCGGGCATAAGCTGCATCAGCCCCATGGCTCCGGCTCCGGAGGTTGTCAGCCCGCCATTGAGATATTGTTTGCCGCCGGATTCCTGCTGCATGACGGCTCTGATCCACGTTTCCGGGATCGCGAAACGCCGGGCCGCCTGACGGATATAAGGCCCCCACGGGTCTTCCGCCGGGCCGGGAGCCCGATAGGCCGGATGCGCGGTCTGGACGGTGCCCATGTCATAAATAGCGTCCGGGTCATAGGCGGCATTCGGGTCATACACAGCGTGGTAGGAGCGGGCCTGCGCAGGCAGAAGCCCACCGGCCCCGAGCCCGAAGGCTGTAGCCAGCATCCACACTACACGTCTGGATGGTCGATTCCGCACACTCTGCCTCATACCTTGCGCGCCCGGACCATGGGGCCTCTGGCCGCGCCTGTGGATTGCCTGCTCCGCCGGAAAACCGTCTGCGGCCACTAAAACATCAGGAATAGTGATAAGGTTACTATTATGTCATTTTAATGAAAACGGCTCTTCTCAGCCTTCCGTCACATCTTCCGGCGGCTGAGCAGCCGCCTACACTCAAACGTGAGTCCGCATCTGGCAGCCTTGCGCGTTACGCATAGGACCATCCCACTCTGGGAATTAATCCTGTCTAAAGAGACGATCATGTTTATTCAGCCTCTCGTGCCCGCAGGTCACTCTCTGGTTCTTTCCTTTATCCTTGCTGCCGCCCCCATTCTCACGACACTGGTTCTGATGGGTGTGCTGCGCAGGCCGGCGTGGCAGGCCACGCTGGGGGGACTGACTGTCGGGGTGATTATGGCTCTTACTGTCTGGGGGCTGCCAGCGTCACTGGCCGTCGCCAGTATCAGCAACGGGGTCATTTTTTCTTTCCTGCCGGTTATGTGGATTGCGCTTACGGCGCTGTTCCTTTTCAACATTGCCAAGGAAAGCGGGAGGTTTGATGCCTTCCGGCAATGGATCATCACGCATCTGCCCAATGACCGCCGCATTATGCTTGTGGTGCTGGGCTTCTGCTTCAGCGCAGCGCTGGAAGGGGTGGCAGGGTTTGGAACGCCTGTCGCCATTACCAGCGCCCTGCTGATCATGCTCGGCTTTCCCGCGCTGGAAGCCCTGACCTATGTACTGATTTTCAATTCCGCTCCGGTGGCCTTCGGCGGACTGGGGATCCCTATTACCGTGCTTGCCTCCATCACCGGCCTGCCCGCTGATACACTGGGCGCGACCATTGGCCACCAGATTGCGCCGTTTGCGTTCTTCATCCCGTTTTATGTGATGGTGCTGTATGCGGGCTGGTCCACCCTGCGGCAGATCTGGCCGGTGCTGGTGGTTGCCAGCGGCAGCTTTGCGCTGACACTGGTGGTGACATCAAGCTGGGTGACGTACAGCCTGACCAACGTGCTCTCCTCCTGCGTTTCTCTTCTGGCGACCATTGTCTTCCTGAAACTCTGGCAGCCCACGCCTGACCCGGCGCATGCGATTGACGCCGCCATTCTGCAACAGGCTCCGCGCAAAGAGGGCGACTGGAACGGCCCGCACTGGCAGGGCTGGATTCCGTGGATCACGGTTGTTCTGGTTGTTGTAGTGTGGGATGCGCTGCACATTGCCAAAATTGGCGCCATGCCCATCAAATGGCCGGGGCTGGACCATCAGGTCTTTATCTCCCTGTATCAGAAACCCTATGCGGCAGTCTGGAACTTTGAGCCGCTGGGCACTGGCACAGCCATCCTGCTCTCTGCATTGCTGACAGCCCTGTTCACCCGCCTTGCCCCGCGTAAAATCTGGGCAGCGCTGGTCACGACCGCACGGCAGGGCTGGCTGGCCGTCGTCACAGTAGCGCTGACGATTGGTCTGGCGTTTCTGATGAACTATTCCGGCATGACGTACACACTGGGCTACGCCGTGGCGTCCACCGGGGTCCTGTTCCCGTTTGTATCCGTGTTCCTTGGCTGGATTGCCGTGTTCCTGACCGGCAGCGACACCTCCGGCAACGCCCTGTTCGGCAACCTTCAGGTGGCGGCGGCGCATCAGCTTTCTCTGGACCCTGTGGTGTTTGCCTCCGCCAACTCTTCCGGCGGTGTAATGGGGAAAATGATCTCCCCGCAGAACATCACCACCGGGGTGGCCGTGACCTCCCTCAAAGGGCAGGAAGGCGTTGTGCTGGCCCGCACATTTAAACACAGCCTGTTCCTGACCATCTGCCTTGGCATCATGGTGGCGGTGCAGCAGTTTGTGATGCGGTAATCTGCTTCTTCATCGTCCGGGGTCTCACCGCCTGATACCCCGGAAAGGCTATAAAAAAGCCAGTGGGAAGACATCTCTTTCCTCTGGCTTTTTTGCTGACCATCACACAGATCATCAAACACTGTGAGAGGTCGAGAAAGGACTACCTGCCACAGGGGCGTCTCTCTGTCGGGTGCAGGCCGTATCCTGACTGAACCTGACGATAACTTTCCTGTGCAGTAAATACTCTTTAGCAAACGCCTCGATAGCTCCAGCCACCACACAGCAGCTTCCTATCCTGCACAGTCGCAGTGCAAAGCTAGTGGTGAAGGAGTTGGCAGAGCGTGCTGCTTCACTCCTTCATTCCGGCCGCGTGGGGCGTGAATAACTGATTGTCTTGCTCTTGGCAGGACGATCGGCACGATCATTTTTACGCAAAAGAATTACGCAAAAAGAGAAAGACACTCTCCTGACAAACACCTGTAAGCAGGGTGCGCTCAGGGTCTTTTCGTTTGACGCAGGACGCAAAGGGGATGTTTGCACAGAGCAGCCTCGCGACAGGCAGGGTGTGCATTAAAAAACATCCTGAATGGTCCATAAAAAAACCAGAGGAAAGATGGCTCTTTCCTCTGGCAACTTTGCGACCCCGCAGGTCTGCGCTGATGGAGAGATTACCGGATACTGTTTACGGCATCCGGAAACTCTCTTTTCTTGTCTTACAGAGTGACGTTTACGCCAAACTGGAAGGAGCGCATGATGGCACCTTTTTCAGCCCATGAAGAGTTATAAAGATAGGAGCCATACGTCCCGTAATCGGCAGGGGCACGGAAGCCCAGCAGGTTATACACTGTGGTGTAAACGCGCCATCTGTCGTTGATACGGTACGTCACGTTCAGGTCCACATCCCACCAGTTTTTAATGTGGCACTGGTTGCTCGGGGCATAGGCGCTGCCAACCAGAAGGTTAGCGCTATCAGCGCAGCTCCGGGTACCAACACCGTTGGTGTCTTCTGCCACGTTCTTGTACCCGCTGGTGTAGTAAACCGTCGGCGTAACAGAGAGGTTTTTCCAGATAAAGGTGTTGGACCAGTTGGCGCGCCAGCGCGGCGTGCCGGAAGCCGAAACCGCGTTATACGGTGCCAGAGTACCAGCCCAGTGCTGCACCTGACCATCAGGCATAGTAAGGTTAAAGGAGCGAACATACGTAGCCTGCCCCGTGCTGATCAGGCGAACATCCCGCAGGAAGCCCGGAAGACGCACATTGGCATTTACCTTCATATCCACACCATCTGTTACCAGACTGCGGGTGTTCAGATAGGCCAGATTAACCATGTAAGGGCGGACCTGCCCTGTGGGGTTCTGGGTATCGATCACGTCAGGCGTGACGCTGGTGCCTGCTGGAACAGCGGCATCCCCGCCGCTCAGCCACGCATTGGCGATAGCCGTAGCGCCAAGCGGGTTCGGTGCAATGTAGTTGCTCTTTTTGATGTAGTAATATCCAAATGTGAAGTTCAGCCAGTCTGTGGGGCGGATAACAGCAGCCCCCGTAAAGTTGGTTGAAATTTCCGGCTTCAGGTTCGGGTTACCAGCCGTATTCTGCCCAAGGCTGTAAGCCTGTGCATAGCTGTTTGCCGTGCCGTTTGCGTTCAGATGCTGGTTGATGAAGTTCTGGTTGGTCACGTTGTAGGTTGTGTAAGCAACATTCATCCCGTTGGTTTCAGCAAAGCTGGGCACACGGAAGCCACGGGAGAACGTGCCACGCAGCGTCAGCTGGCGTACCGGCGTGAAGGACAGGCCCGCTTTAGGAGAATAACGGCCAAACCCGCTCCCCTGTGCGTAATGGTCATACCGGCCGGAAATATCGGCCTGTACCATTTTGTGGAACGGCAGACCCAGTTCCCAGTACCCGGCTTCAACCCAGCGGCTGCCAGCAGCGTTAAACGGGTTGATATACCCGACATACTGTGCGTCCGGGTTATTGCGGTCATAGGGGTTGGCGCTCGGGTCGTTCAGAGCTTCGTACCGGATATTCCCGCCAATTGCGAGATTTGCCATACCGCCGGGCAGGCGGAACAGCCCTTTGGACACATGCATGTCACCCGAATATTCCTGAGAACGGGCATTCATGACGTTTTTCGGCGCAATGGAATTCAGAACTTCCTGACTGTTCTGCGTCGGGTCAAGGAAGTTATAGGTTCCGTTGATAATGGCGTTTTTGATACCGGCAATTGTTGGCGCACCCGTGATGGTCTGCTGCAACATGGTGTTCATGCCGGTAAAGTTGACGTCATAATTCCAGTCTGAGCCCCAGTGAGAAGCCGCCGTGCCGTTATAGCGCACAGCACCACGGAAGTTCTGGCTGAACTGCTGTGTTGTCGGAAGCAGATCACCAAATGTGTAATAAACCTGTTCTGGCACACCCAACGTATTATTCGGGTTGGGAGAACCATCAGGCAGAGTAACCGGGATGGGAGTGCTCAGCGTATCCGCATTGCGGGACTGTGAGCGTGCACGCGCGGCATAAGATGTGCCTGTATATTCAGACAGCGCCTGAGAATACATGAACATTGATGTCAGCTGAGACCGGGGCGTGACATCCACTGTCAGATGCGCCGTGGCGCTGATACGGCGCAGAGACGGCGAAATCTGGCCGTAATCATTCTCAGAATTCTGAGAGCAGGCCTGACTGGTGCCGGCAGCCCCCGCAACGGCCCCCGTCACAACAGACCCGTATTTTCCGCACCCGGCGGACTGATTGGCAAGCTGCCAGGCGCCGACACCACTCGTCCCACCATTACTGGGGCGGACAAGCGCCACAGGCGTGGGTCCAAAGTTATTGATGTTGCCTGCGCCATCAGAAACGTTTGTGATGCCGTTAATCCCGCCAATTCCGGAAAGGTCTGACGTATTATAGGGATATCCAAGCTGACGGTTATAGATGGCGTCATCCTGCTGATATTCAGAGTTGACGTAGAAGTTATACCCATCGCGGTGCAGATCACCCACGCCGTAGGTGGCGTACAGCTTCTGGTGGCCACCAAAACCGCCCTGTGCCAGACCACCTTCCGCGTTGCCTTCAAACCCTTTGATTTCTTTACGGGTGTTGTAATTGATAACGCCTGCGACCGCGTCAGCACCGTAAAGAGATGATCCGGCGTCTTCCATGGTATCAACAGATTCCATGATGGAAGACGGCATCCAGTTGGTATCAACAAAGTTGCGTTCACCGTCATCAGACAACGGATAGTAAGACAGACGCATGCCGTCCATCAGCACCAGTGTTGAATCGGTTGAAAGGCCACGCAGAGACGGAGCAGACGCACCGCCAGCAAACGCGCCATTTGCAGAGAAGGCGTTTGAGAGGGTCCCGGCGCCGTTGGACGAGAGGGACTGCAAAGCGTCCGTCACGTTGGCAAAGCCGCGGCGCTGCATATCCTGACGCGAAATATGCGTAATGGGCGACATGCTTTTAAGGTTGGGGTCTTTAAAAAGTGACCCGAGAACCGTAACGCTTTCCGGCTTGCCCGCTTCCGTCGCAGACGTGTTGGCCTGAGCCAGAGCGGCGCGGGCGGTTTTGGTCTGGGATGCACTCAGAGGTACCGCGCCTGTAGCCGCAGGCGCAGAGACCGGTGCTGCAACGGGAGCGGATGTTTTAACAGCCTTGGTCCGGGCTGCTGTTTTTTTAGCTGCCTTGGCATGAGACGGAGTGACCTGTGCCGTAGCAGAGGCACCCTGCGCCGCCTGAGCCAGAACGGGAAAACCCGCGGCGAGAACAGGCACAACATAGAGCAGTGAAAAAGACAGGGAAGCACGGTCTTTTTTAGAAAAACCTCGTTTTACAAGCTTGCGATGTCCGTGCGCCATCAAATCTGATCCCAACATGGAGAAGCGTGAAACATTTTTTATAAAAGTCGTAATACTTTTAAAATCGTTTTTGCCCCGAAACCGAAAGCCCCAAAATAGAACTGTGCAATATTTTGCATCTGAAATGATACATTTCTGACACACTTCGCCTCTTCCACGTCATACGTGAAACGAAAGCTATGCATTTTTATCATACCAAACCTGCTTTTATCAGATATCGTATACGCTTTAAGGGTTGCGTTCCCCCCGAATCGGATATGCGTTTCGCACAGGGCGCAAACAGGCAGGCAGGCAGGCAGGCAGGCAGGCAGGCAGGCAGGCAGGCACAAAAAAACCGGGAGAGCCGTAAGGCCATCCCGGTTTTTGAAGCGGTCAGAACTTGGTGGAGTGTCAGAGCGCGGTCAGCGGCTTCAGCACATGCACGGCGGGAGGCGCTTCCAGAAGGCCCTGCACGCTGGCGATCAGCGTTTTGAAGTGCGGGGTTTCCATATGGTCATTCAGGCCCTGACGGCTGGTCCAGCGCTCCACAAACACAAATGTCTGCGGATCATCCTGATCCTGCTGCGGCACGTAGGACAGGTTGCTCTCTTCCGTCAGCGTCGGGGCGATACAGGCCTTCATGGCGTCCGCCACCTGCTGCTCCGCACCCGGTTTGGCTTTCAGAAAAGCAACGACGGTAATTTCTTCACTCATGGGTTTCTCCTCCACTCAGGTCGGTCTTAATTTTCAGAGCAGGCTCAGTGTAAGACGATGGGGCTAAAAGTCAGCCCCTTTTACCAGGAACTCTGTGAGCCACCGCCGCCGGAATCTCCACCGCCGCCGCTAAATCCGCCGCCGTTTCCGCCCCCGCCAAAGGAGCCGCCACCGCCTCCACGCCCGCCGCCACGACTTTGCAGAATGGCGGACAGGATATTGAGGCCGAGATTCAGGAAAAAGCTCCATTTAGCACTCCGCTCGGCCTGCACGTCGGGCGGCACATAGCCCCCCGGATACAGGGCTGCGCGGCGGCGCGCACGGCGGATCAGCCAGACAGGCAGGAGGACAAACAGCAGGCCCAGCACGACCAGACCCGTCAGGGCCTCCAGAGCATCGGTCCGGGAATCCGGCTGCTGGCTGGCAGCCGCAGTCCCGCCGATATCGGCCGGGTCAGCATGCGCCAGCACATCCGCCAGAGCGTCTACAATACCATTGACAGCCTGAGCATAATGGCCCGCCTGAAGGTCGGGTTTGGCAGCTTGCAGAATGTCATGCGTTTGCAGGTCAGTCAGCACACCTTCCAGCCCGTACCCGACCTCAATGCGGGACTGACGGTCCGGGATATCCAGCACCACCAGCAGGCCGTTATCCACGCCCTTTTTGCCAATGCCGGTCTTGTGGAAGGCCTCATTGGCATACAGGCTGATATCATCCACATGGCCGGGCAGAGAGACCAGAATCTGCGGATTACCGGGGAGCGTCTGGGAAAGCTGGAACAGTTTGTGGGACAGGGCTGCGTTCTCATCCGCAGAGAGAACGCCTTGCGGGTCCGTCACCCACTGGCGCAGCAGCACACCATTGTCTGCCGGGGCCTCCGCACGCGCATCGGCAAAGACAAACGGGGCAGGCCCCGCCCCGAACAGGACCAGCCCCAGAAGGGCCACCAGCCCGAACAGACGGACACGGGAGGCGCGCCGCAGTCCGCCCCCTTCTGGCCAGCGGAACATGGGATGATCCTGCCGCATGCTGTTATGCCTCAACGCGCTGGTTTTCAGTGTTTGGAGAAATCAACAACCGGCGGGGTCTGAGCTTCCGGCGTGGCCTGATAATAGACGCGCGCATGGTACCCCATGATGCCCGCCACCAGATTACCGGGGAAGTGCATGACCGTTTGGTTATAAGACAGAATAGCCTGCTGCAAACGCTGGCGCGCCACCGTAATGCGGTTCTGGGAGCCTTCAAGCTGCACCATCAGGCGCGTGAAGTCCTGATTGGCCTGCAACTGCGGGGACTGTTCCACAACGGCGTTAATCGCGCTGATTTCCTTGGCGTTGCGGGTCTGGGCTTCCAGAATTTTCTGCTGGAGGGTGGCGTTGTCCACGGTGCGCGGGTCAATCCGGCTCAGCGGCGTTTCACCGGAACGGGCGGAGGCGTAGTCTGTCAGGGTGTCATGCTCATGCGTGGCATAGCCCTTTACGGTGTTGACCAGATTGGGGATCAGGTCAGACTGGCGCTGCACCTCGTTCTGCAACTGGCCTGTCTGCTCCAGCACATTCTGGTCCGCCGCCATGAAGCGGTTATAGCTGGACCCGAAAATGGCCAGAAGGCCAACAATCAGAATCGCTGGGATGAGAAGCTTCTTCATCAGGAAATCCTTGGTAAACGCATCAGAACAGATCCATTCCAGAGGAGCCTATACCCCCTCACGGTTCTGTGTGTTGCTTCTCTTTACGCGAAAACATCCGCCAGATGCGAAATATTTCCTGCACGGTAAAAAGAACAGGGGAAAATCCGTCTCACATCTTGGAGGGAGAGGCCGCGTTCTTTATAATTCCCGCCCATGATTATCATCACCGGTGGCGCCGGTTTCATTGGCTCATGCCTTCAGGCTTCCCTCGCACAGCGGGGCGTGGAAACCGTGGTGGTGGACTGGCTGGGTTCTGGCTTGAAATGGCGGAATCTGGCAGCCCATGCTCCCTCCCGCGTTATCGCACCGGAAGAGCTTGAGGCGTTTCTGGCCACCGGCCCGAAAGTGGACGCCGTGTTCCATATGGGCGCGATCAGCGAGACCACGGCACGGGACGCCGACCTTGTCTGGCGGACCAATGTCGCCCTGACCCAGACTCTATGGGACTGGTGCGCCCGCACGGACACCCGCTTTATCTATGCCTCCTCCGCCGCGACCTATGGCGCCGCCGACAGGCCGGAGCTGTTCTCGGATGATCCGGCGACGCTGGACCGGCTGACCCCGCTCAACCTCTATGGCTGGTCCAAACATACATTTGACCAGCATGTGATGGCCGGGCTGAAGAAGCACGCCCCGCAGCCCCCGCAATGGGCCGGGCTGAAGTTCTTTAACGTCTACGGCCCGAATGAATACCACAAAGGCAAGATGATCTCTGTGGTGAAGGTGAAGTATGATGAGGTGAAAGCGGGCAACCCGGCCCGTCTCTTCCGCTCCGACCGCCCGGACATTGCCGACGGCCAGCAGATGCGGGAC
Source organism: Acetobacter sp. P1H12_c (assembly GCF_018811975.1). Taxonomy (NCBI): domain Bacteria; kingdom Pseudomonadati; phylum Pseudomonadota; class Alphaproteobacteria; order Acetobacterales; family Acetobacteraceae; genus Acetobacter; species Acetobacter sp. P1H12_c. The sequence goes on from NZ_JACRVR010000025.1 coordinate 42,597, forward strand.
TTTATCTGGGTGGGCGACGTGGTGGACGTCATGCTCTGGCTGTATGACACGCCCTCCGTCTCCGGGCTTTTCAACTGCGGCAGCGGCGTTGCCCGGTCCTATCTGGATCTGGCCCATGCGGTGTGTGATGCCGCAGGCTGCCCCCGCCGCGTCGAATTTATTGCCATGCCGGACAGCCTGCGCGGGCAGTATCAGTCCTACACGCAGGCGGACCTCACGCGCCTGCGGGCGGCGGGCTATACAGGCACGTTCACCACGCTGGAAGACGGCATCCGCCAGTATGTGCAAAACTATCTGGCAACGGAGAACCCGTATCTCTGAGTGCGCCTGCTGACCCACTTAATCTGTTGTACGGCCGGGTTTTTCCGCCTGACAGCCCTCTGATCTTTCGCCCCCACAGGACCCTGCATGCTGCCAGTTCTTCTCTTCCCGCAATTTGACCCGGTGCTGGTGCATCTGGGGCCGCTGGCCATCCGGTGGTATGCGCTGTCCTACATTGTGGGCATTGTGCTGGGGGTTTCCCTTCTGCGCAGGCTGGTGCCGCTTGCCCCCCGCGCCGCCACGACGGAACAGGCGGATGATTTTCTCGGCTGGGTGACGCTTGGCGTGCTGCTGGGCGGACGGCTGGGCTATGTGCTGTTTTATCAGCCGGGCTATTACCTGACGCATCCGCTGAGTATCCTGCAGGTCTGGAAAGGCGGCATGTCCTTCCACGGCGGTGCGCTGGGCGTGATTGTGGCCATGGCGCTGTTTGCCTGGCGCAACAAGATCAATTTTCTGGCCTTTGCGGACCGCGTGACGGTGGCTGTGCCCGTCGGGCTGGGGCTGGGGCGTATTGCCAACTTTATCAACGGGGAACTGTGGGGGCGGGAAGCCCCCGCCAGCCTGCCCTGGGCGATGATCTTCCCCAATGCCGGGCCCATTCCCCGCCACCCGTCCGAACTGTATGAAGCACTGACGGAAGGGCTGCTGCTCTTCAGTGTCATGTTTCTTGTCTCCCGCAGGCAGAGCGTGCGGGAACGTCCGGGCTTTCTGGCCGGGCTGTTTCTGGCGGGCTATGCCTGCGCGCGCAGCTTTTGCGAATTTTTCCGGGAACCGGATGCGTTTCTGGGCTTCCTGCCCGGCGGAGTAACCATGGGGCAGGTATTGTGCGTCCCCATGCTGGCCGCCGGTGTGGCGCTGATGCTGCATGCCCGCCGCAGCCCGGCTTATACCGGCCTGCAGGACCCGGCTCCCTCGTCAGACGCCGGGGCCTGAAGAGGCACGCGTCATGCCCACGTACCCGCCCGATCCGCAGTCCTCGCCTGCTCCCTCCGCGCCCCCGGCAGGGGCGGAGCGGCTGGACCATTTTATGGCGCGGGCCAATGCCCGGTATTACGCAACGCATCCTCTGCTGAGTGACTTTATTACCGCGCCGGAAATCTCTCAGGTTTTCGGGGAACTTCTGGGCGCATGGGCCGCAACTGTCTGGGCCAGTATGGGCTGCCCCAGCCGTGTGATCTTTGCCGAAGCCGGGCCGGGGCGCGGCACGCTGATGGCCGACATGCTCCGGCTGATTACCTCCCGCGTGCCCGCCTTTGCACACGCGCTTGAGGTGCATCTGGTTGAAACCTCCCCCCTGATGCGGGAGGCGCAGGCAAAGGCGCTGGCGCCTTTTGCAGCCCGTGTGCCGGGACTAGCGCCAGTCTGGCATACCGGGCTGGACAGTCTGCCGGATGGTCCGCTGATTCTGGTTGCCAATGAATTTCTGGATGCCCTGCCTATCCGCCAGTTTCTGCACACACCCGCAGGCTGGCAGGAACATTACGTGCAGGATGCCACCTTTTGCGGCGTGCCCTGCCCGGCTCCCCAGTTGCCGGATGGCCGCGCGCTGGACCCGGACTGCGTGGTGGAACTGTGTGAACCCGCACTGGACATCGGCCGCCTGCTCGGGCAGCGTTTTGCGCACACGCCGGGCGCTGCCCTCTTTCTGGATTACGGCCACAACTCCAGTCTGACCGGGGATTCTCTGCAAGCCCTGCGCCACGCCCGCCCTGCCAGACCTCTGGACGCGGCAGGAGAGGCCGACCTGACCACCCATGTGGATTTTACCGCTTTTGCTGCCGCTGCCCGGCAGGCGGGAGCGACCATCTGGGGCGCTGTCACACAAGGGGCGTTTTTGCGTGCTTTAGGGCTGATGGAACGCACGGAGCAGCTTGCCGCCCATGCCAGCCCGCAGGACGCGGACGCTCTGCGCAGCGGCGCGGACAGACTGGCCGCACCGGAAAAGATGGGGCATCTTTTCCGGGTCATGGCCCTGACCTCCCCCTTACTCCCCATGCCCCCCGGCTTTATGAAAGGACCGGCTGAATGACATCCGGCCAGACCGCTTC
>NZ_JACRVR010000026.1:0-44504 GCF_018811975.1 Acetobacter sp. P1H12_c
AGGGCCAGCATCAGGCGCGGATGATACTGCGCCTTGCCTCCCGTGCGCACTGGCACGCAGAACGCGCTCATCGGAACCCGCTCAACGGCTGCAACAATGAAATGCGCCATATCGTCAGCAGGAAGCCACGACTTCAGATCCGGTGGCAGAAGATACGGCTGAGACCGGTCAAACGGGATGAAGCTGCTCATCTCACAACCTTACAACATCACCCCTTCACAGGGTACCCCAATCCGACAGGCTGCTAGGCGGCATCTTTGTTCTGGGCGCGGTGCTTCTTGCAACGCAGGTGGGGCAGGACTTTTTCCCGGTTATTGATGCCGGAGAGTTCAAACTCCATGTACGCGCGCCTGCAGGCACGCGGATTGAAACCACCGAACGGATTTTCGATCAGGTGGAAGATACCATTCGTGAAGTGGTGCCAGAGAGCGAACGCGAGTTAGTCCTTGACGACATCGGCATCCCCTTCCGTTATTCCATGCCCTTTGATGATGGCTCAACCATCGGCCCGAATGACGGGCAGATCATGGTGGCGCTCAAAGAAAAGCATCGTCCGACAACGGAGTATATCAGCCGCCTGCGCACAGTTCTGGCTAAGCGTTTCCCCGATGTCGTCTTCTATTTCCAGCCCGCTGACATGGTGACGCAGATCCTGAATTTTGGTCTGACATCCCAGATTGATGTGCGGATCACAGGCTACGATCAGGCGAATAACCGCGTGGTTATGGGCAAGATTATGGAGGACATGCGGCATGTGCGCGGTCTGGTGGATGTGCATCTGCACCAGCAGCTTGCAGCCCCTGCCCTGAACGTGTCGATCGACCGTGAACGGGCGCAGGACCTCAATCTCGTTCTGAACGATGTAGCCCGTAGCGTCATGGTCTCGCAGGCGTCCTCCAACACCGTCACGCCGAACTTCTGGCCCGATCCACAGATGGGAACGCTTTACCCGGTTGCCGTGCAGACACCGCAATATCAGGTCAACACCGTTGATGATCTGGGCAAGCTGGTGGTGGCAGGGAATGCATCACAGGCGGCCGCAATCCCGACCCTTTTGCGGAATGTGGCGACCATTGAACGCACGGTAGCGCCTGACGTGATTTCACACAGCAACATCCAGCCGGTTCTGGATATCGACGCCAGCGCCGAGGATCGGGACCTCGGGAGCATTGCGCGGGATATCGGGCGGATTGTGAACCGGCATAAAGCCGACCTGAAACCCGGTAACAGCATCGAAGTAGCAGGGCAGATCGACAGCATGAACACCTCGTTCACGCGCCTTGAAATCGGCCTGCTGGTAGCGGCCATTGCGGTCTATCTGCTGATGGTCGTGAACTTCCAGTCCTTCATGGACCCGCTGGTTGTCATACTGGGTCTGCCTGGGGCTATGTGCGGCATCGTGCTGATGCTGTTCGTGACAGGAACAACCTTCTCCGTGCCCTCACTCATGGGCGCGATCATGAGCGTGGGTGTGGCGAGCGCCAATTCCATCCTGCTTGTCACCTTCGCCAAGGAAAGCCGTGCCCATGGCATGACCGCCATGGAGGCGGCGATGGAAGCCGGGCGGGAACGTCTGAGGCCTATTTTAATGACATCGCTGGCCATGGTGATCGGCATGTTGCCGATGTCGCTGGGCCTCGGAGACGGCGGCGAGCAGAACGCACCTCTGGGCCGCGCCGTGATTGGCGGCCTGATGATTGGCACCTGCACCACGCTTTTTGTTGTCCCCTGGCTCTACAGCCGTCTGCGCCGTCGTGAATCCCGCATGCTTGAGGAATATGAGAATGTCGTCTGATCCTGTCATGTCCCACTCTGGCCACGAACGCAGGCGGCTTTCCACCGGCATTGTTGCCGGACTGGCTGTTATCGTCGCAGTTGGTTATGGCGTTTATACCCATGTCGAACGCGCACACGCGGTCACGGCGACGGCCAGAGAACGCGACCAGCAGGTCCCTGATGTGCGGACCATGATCGCGCGTGCTTCGACACAACCTTTGTCGCTGGACCTGCCTGGCGAAACCGTGGGGATTGAGACGACACCCATCGGCGCACGCGCATCAGGCTATATCGACAAGCGGTTTGTTGATATCGGAACCCCCGTGCAGGCCGGACAGGTTCTGGCGGTTATCCGAGCGCCGGAACTCGATCATCGCGTTGAGCAGGCGCAGGCGACACTGGCGCAGGCCCGTGCCAATCTGGCTCTGGCGCAGATTACCGCCCGCAGGTCCGGCGGGCTTGTCGGCGGTGGGGCTGTCAGCAAACAGAATTTCGATGTGGACCGCCTGACCCAGAATGCCCGGCAGTCCGAACAAAAAGCCGCTGATGCCGTGCTGGCTGAAACCGCGCAGCGTCAGGCCTATACGAGCATTACCGCACCTTATGACGGTGTAGTGACAGGCAGGGCCGTGGAAGCCGGGGATCTGGTGAGCGCCGATAGCACAGCGCGTCCGCTCTTTGTCGTGACCCGCACGGATCGTCTGCGGGTGCGGGTGCATGTTCCACAGGATGCGGCTCTGACACTCAAGGTTGGGGAGCCAGCCAGTATGAGTGTGCCGGAGCGGCCCGGACAGATTTTTAAGGGGACAGTGACGCGAACTGGGCACGCGCTGGAACAGGGAAGCCGTATGCTGCCCGTCGAGATTGACATTGATAACCACGATAATCGCCTGACAGCCGGGCTTTATGCGGAAATCCATTTTGACCTGCCCCGGGCGGCCCCCGTTATTATGGTTCCCTCAGAAGCCCTCAATTATGAGGCTGATGGGCTGTCTGTTGAAACTGTCGAAGCTGACAATAAAATTGCGGTTCGCAAGGTCAAGATCGGCCGGGATTATGGCGATCATCTGGAAGTTCTGGATGGTTTACCCGATGGCAGCCAGCTTGTGGTGCATCCCCCGTCCGCTTTGCATGCAGGCAGCGTTGTCGCGCCGCAACTCGATAAATCTTTGAAAGTGATCTGATCGTGCGGTCTTCTTCTGCATACGGCATGGCGCTGCTTGCACTTCTGGGCGGCTGCACCATGATTCCGAACTATCATAAGCCAGAGCCCCCCGTCGCATCCGTCTGGCCACAGGGGCAGAGCGCTGGTGCTTCCGGGCAGGACGCGTCCGCTCTCCTGCAAGACTGGCGGTCTTTCTACCGCGACCCCGTCATGCAGAGCCTCATTGCGCGTGCGCTGGAAAATAACAGGGATCTGCGTATTGCCCAGCAGCAGACGGCCGCAGCCAGCTCCCAGTTTGATATTGAAAACGCCGCTCTTTTTCCGACACTAAACGGCACAGCAGGCGCCAACATCCAGAAAATGAATTCGCATATCTGGAGCCTCTCCCGCACGGATGAACCGATTTACATGCGTCAATATGCCGTAGGGTTTGGTGTTTCCGCCTATGAAGTAGACCTGTGGGGCCGCATCCGGAGCGCCTCCAGAGCCTCGTTCGACCGTTATATGGCCAGTGCTTTCAATCAGCAGGCCATGAGGCTGAGCATTATATCCAGTGTCGCGACGGCCATGCTGAACTGGGTGGCCAATGCTCAGGCGCTCGCTGTGACACAGGCTGTGCTGGCCAACAGGCAGCATACATATACTCTGGTAAAACAGACGGCGGATGTCGGCACCGGCACGCAACTTGATGTCGCGGAAGCCGAAGTTGCCCTGCATGATGCCGAAACCAATCTGCAACTCTACACACGCCAGCGCGCAGAGGCTCTTGATCAGCTAACGCTTCTGGTTGGTTCTCCGCTCCCGGAGGCAACCATGCAGTCCATGAGCACCAAAGCCTCTCTCAACGCCGTTGTCGCTTTCCCGGACGTGCCGGAAGGATTGCCGTCTGACATGATTGCCCGGCGGCCGGATATTGCGGCGTCCGAAGGTGAATTACGTGCTGCCAATGACGATATTGGTGCTGCTCGGGCCGAGTTTTTTCCAAAAATCCAGATCACGGCGGCCAATGGCACGGCAAGCAACAATATTACCCGCCTTTTCCAGAGCGGCATGGGCGCATGGAACGTCGCACCGCAGATTACCGTGCCACTTTTTGACGCAGGCCGTCTGACAGCCCAGCTCAAGCAGGCCCATGCCCGCAAACGAGAAGACGTGGCGCGCTACGAACGCACGATCCAGTCCGCGTTTCGGGAAGTCGCGGACGCTCTGGCCGGGCGGGAGACGTTTATCAAGCAGCTTACAGCCCAGCAGGCGTCAGTTTCTGCCACACAGCGGCAATACACACTGGCTTTGCAGAGGTTTAAAGCAGGGTATGACCCCTATCTGGCCACGCTGATTGCTCAGAGAGGCTGGTATACCGCCGAACTAGCAGCCATTACGACCCAGCTTCAGGCCATGTCCAACAGCATTACCCTCTATAAAGCGCTGGGAGGCGGCTGGGGGGAGCTCCTGCCCCCGCGCAGCACCTCTCTGTCTGAGCATGTTCTGTAAATGTTGAACCAGACAAACCCTTCAAAACGGACCATCTGAGCTTGCGACAGGCGGAGAAATGAGAACAGGCATTTCTCCCCTCGCTTTCCTGCCTCGTGATTAAGACATTTCTGCGCGAAGTGCCTGAGGCTTGTCGCGGCTGGTCCTCCAAAAATTCTAGGCGCCGGGTCTCTCTTTAACCGCTCTTTATCACCCTATATGAAGCAATTCTATGACAGAACCGTTTGCACAGAACCTTGTCTTGTCTCTTTTGTCTCAGACGTAAGGGTCAAGGCTTTCCGGATAATTTTTCCGGAGACGGTGGTTGGTAGCCGTTCCACAAAACGAACATCCCTGAGGCCGACCCACCTGCCAAGCGCCTGATGCACCTGACGGATAATCTTTTCAGCAGAAGGGGCTGTATTAAAACCAGTCTCCAGCACGACATAAGCCACCGGTCGTTCGCCTCTGAGGCCATCAGGAACCGCAATCACGGCACAACTATGAACACCAGCCTCCGTGGCAATGATTTTTTCAATCTGAACGCCTGAAATCCGCCGCCCCGCAACCTTAATAACATCATCAGATCGCCCACGCATATGAATGACGTGGTCGTCGTCAATCATCCCTTCGTCAAAAGTCCGGTAATACTGGCCTGTTTCATCAAGATAGGTTGCAGGCGCACGGACAGCCCCCTCCTTCCACATCCCGGCCAGACAACCGGGCGGCAGCGGCAGGGACAGAACAATTTCTCCACAAGGTTCATCGGGGCGTGACCGCACAATCGCCGGGCGAAACCCCGGTGCTGGCCGCCCAATTTCGTTCATGAGTGAGGCTGGATCCTGCTCCGGCAGGCCAAAGAAGTGCGCGGTAATACTCCATCCGGTTTCAGTCTGCCACCAGTGGTTTACAACGGGTTTCTGGAAGTAGGACCGCGCCCAGTCCAGCAATGTCGGGTCGGCGTACTCTCCGGCCACAAAGACGCGGGCGAGTGCTGGCAGGTTGGCGTATGAGAGATGGCGGCTTTCCTGCCGCATGAGCCGCATCTGCGTCGGCGTGGTGAACAGGCACCTCACCTCATGGTCATGGCAGAGAATGCGAAGGGCGGAGGCAGACACACTGCCTTCTACAATGACGCTGGTGCAGCCGCTGATCAGCGGGGCATAAACGCCATAAGAGTGACCCACCACCCAGCCAAGGTCTGATGTGGTGAAAAAAGTCTCTCCGGCTTTGCAGCCATAAATCAGGTCCATGGACAAGGCGAGCGCTACGGCGTGGCCGCCATTGTCCCTGACAATCCCTTTCGACCTTCCGGTTGTTCCGGATGTATGCAGAATATAAAGCGGGTCCTGCGCCCTGAGCATGACGGGTGCTACAGGTACCGAGCGTTCCAGCGCGTGAAAATCATGATCGCGCATTGGCAGACGCACAGCCGGACAGGCATCACGTTGGACAATGATGCAGGCCTGCGGTCTGTGCGCTGCAATAGCAAGGGCTTCATGCAGAACTGGTGCCGATGGGATCACAGTCTGTCGCTGAAAACTGCAACTGGCGATAATGACAACCTTGGGCGTCACATCCTCAATCCGGCGGGCCAGTTCAGGTCCGGCATAGCCAGCAAAGACGACCACATGGACCGCACCAATCCGTGCGCAGGCCAGCATGGCGACAACTGTCTCAATCATGCTCGGCATGGCGATCAGCACCCGGTCGCCTTTTTGCACCCCGAGTGAGCGCAGGCCACCGGCAAATCCGGCTACCCTGCTCTGAAGCATCCTGTAGGTGACGCTCTGGCGTTCCTTTGTGGCGCAGGAATGCCAGATCAGAGCCGCCTGCTCCCCTCGCCCGGCCTCAACATGCCGATCCACCGCATTATAGCAGGTGTTGAGCGTGGCATCAGGAAACCAGTCATACCAGCCGTTCGCCCGTGCCCGGCATGTACTCAGCGGGGCCTGCTCCCACGTAATGCGCCTGGCGGCCTCCAGCCAGAATGTTTCTGGCTGATCTGTCGCCGCAGCAGACACCGCGTCATATGTGGTCCATGGCAGCATGGCGGCGTCCTTCGCTCAGGCTACAGCCACATCTTTGCCGGTGATCTGGCTGGCCAGCCACGCGGCATCTCGTGAGACACCGGAGAACCGCCCCGACCCCCACGTGTGGAGCCAGGGAAGCCCAAGGAAGTAGAACCCCGGCGCATCCGTTACGCCGCGGCGCCAGACTGGCTTGGTGGCGCCGTTAAAGACCGGCACGTCAATCCAGCGGTAATCTGGCCGAAACCCAATGCACCAGATAATTGCCGTAATACCGGCCGCTTTCAGGTCCAGCGGCGTGTTGCTGCCATCAGGTTGCCAGACCGGCACGTAAGGGGCTTCCTCCGGAGCATTGATACCTTCACGGGTGATATAGGCATCAATGGATTTTTTGATGTCGGCATTGGTTTTGTCGGCATCATCAAGATTTTCCGTCAGATCAGGTGCAAACTGCGCCACGTCGTCACGGATTGTCTTCAGCGTGCCATGTAGCCCAACGCCCTCTTTTGCAAAAAGACGCAGATCAAGGTCATGGCCGCCATTCCGGCCCGTTACGTAATGGTTGGTCTTGTCCCGTGCGCCGTCCCGCAAGGGGTGCTTCTCCACCGTAAGGTCATAAAACTGCATGTCTGCAAGCCAGTCCACAACATCCCGCCCACGATAGAAGCGCGAAACACGCGGGGCGGAGCCGACGCACAGATGAACCTTGCGTTTTTCAAGGAACAGATCCTCGACAATCTGCGAACCGGACTGGCCGCTGCCCACCACCAGCACAGCACCGTCCGGAAGCTGTGCCGCATTCCGGTAATCCTGAGAGTGTACCTGATAAATGCTGGTATCAATCGCGCTGGCATAACCCGGAATCACGGCATCCTGATATGCGCCCGAGGCGATCACCACATGTTCCGTGTGCCATACGTCATTCCCCGCCACAACGCGATACCCCCCATTTTCATGGCGCGTAATGGAGGTTACCGGTGTGTGCTCACGCAGGGGAGGATTGAATGAGTCAACAAAGCCTTTGACGTATTCTATAATTTCCTGCTTTACCATAAAGCCATGCGGATCCTTCCCTGTGTAGGGATGGCCGGGGAGCGCGCACTGCCAGTTCGGTGTGACCAGACAGAAATTGTCCCAGCGTTCATCATCCCATGCATGGCATGCAGTTTTTGCTTCAAAAACGATGTGCTCTACCTTCTCGCGGCAGAGATACCAGCTCATTGAAAGACCGGCCTGCCCGCCACCCACGATGATAACGGGAATAGTTTTCTCAGTATGTGTCATGAGATTTCTCTTCGTTTCAAAGACTAAAAGACAGGATGCGCACCTGCGCACCGGATTGGTTGAGGAAAGCCGCAGACGCCTGCTGAATGGCGTCACGCTGACCCAGAGCGCGGCTGCACGGAAAGCCATACCGTGCGCGCACACGTTCACTGGCTTCCGTCAGGGCTGTGTCGGCTTTTGCAAGAAACTCCCGGACTGAATAATCCTGACCGGGCGTGAAATAGTCTCGTATGACCAGCGACGGGGAATAACAGTCTGTCTCCCGTCCATCAGGCCAGCGCACACGAAAAATCATTTCGGGCATAGTTAGAAAACTCCTGAAGCTGGGGCAGCAGCGTGCTGTAATGCCGCCAGACGCCGGTATGCGGGCAGGTGTTTGCTGGCCACGTTCTGCCAGTCAAACCGACAGGCTGTAACTGGACCGCTGACCTGAAAACGGGCCGCATTCCGGGCATTTAAGGCGTCATGCAGCGTGCAGATAAGGCTCTCCGGCTGGTCTGGCTGGCACCAGAACGCCTCAAGTGTCCGCAGATGCTCCGTAAAAGGTGGGGCGGCCGGAACCACCACAGGTGTCCCGCAGGCCAGAGCCTCAAGCGGGCACAGGCCAAAGCCTTCTGTTTGTGAGGGATAGGCCAGAACCGCAGCCTGCCGATAGAACGCGGGCATATCGGCGTCCGCAATCGGGCCTGTGACAGTCACGGCATTTGCCAGACCCTGTCTCTGCACATACTCGTCAAAAAGACTGCGATACGCAGAATGATCAAGTAAAGATGCGCCTCCTGCAATTACCAGATGCAGGTCCGGATAATTCGTCCGTAATGCATCAAAAGCCTGAAGCAGGACAAGCGTGTTTTTACGACGTTCCACCCCGCCGACCGAGAGCAGGAGGCGGCCATTTTGCGGAAGCCCATAACGGGCGCGGAGATCATGGTCCTGCGGTCCCTCTTCCGGAGAGAAGCGGGCCAAATCAACGCCGTTCCCCACTACAGGGGCATGACGCCGGTATTCAGCAAACAGCGTCTCTTTCCAGATATGGCTGACCGTAAAAAGCTCGGTCGCAGCCGTCAGGCCACGCGCCTGACGGGCAGCAACACCCGAATGAGAATAGCTGTCCAGATGATGCACCGTGCGGGCAAACCCCTGTATCCGTCCCTCCTCCACCAAATCAGCCAGAGCGTTGGCGCTGATCGGGTCCTGAGCATGCAGCACATCAAAAGATGCCTCATGCCGCAGCGCATTTTTTATCGCGCCAATGCGCTGCTCGACCAGTGTTGGCAGGTCAGGCGCATGCCTCGCAGGGATGTAGCGGGTAGCGCAGCGTGGTGTGCGAAAAAAGCCCGCGCCTGTCTCGTCCGGTGCAATAAGTGTGGCCTCATGCCCGGCATCGTGCAGGGCTTCTGCCAGCGCCATACCATGCACGACACCGCCACGCGGATTGGTCGAATGCGTCAGAATACCAATGGAAAGTCTCATGGCGCACACCCCATGAGCGGCGTGCGGGCCAGATCCCAGAAGGGCTCTGTCTCACCCTCCCATGTCACATCCAGACGCTGGGTGGTGGTGCACTGGCCAATGACGGCGGTCGCAATGCCGCGGGACCGGAAGCGGGCCATAAGCGTCTCGGCGTCTGCCGGTCGGGCTGTCAGCAGGTAGCCGTAACTGGGGAAGGCGGATAGCCAGCGTTCCATAGGTGCATCCTCAGGGCGCGGAATATCATCAAGCGAGATGGTCATGCCCACGCCCGAACATTCAGCCAGCATCAGAGCTGTCCCGAGCAGTCCGGCCATGCTGATATCTTTTGCAGCACGGCTCAGCCCGTCTTCAGCTATGCCGGGCAGAAGGTCCAGATCCCCCCGCAGCCGGGCTGCGCCGTCCGTGCCGCACAGGGCGGAACTGGCATCCCAGAAAGGATGCGGGTCGTGCCAGCGGCCACGCAGGTCAATGGCGGCAATCAGGACTTCACCCGGCTGCGCGTCAAAGCTGGTCAGCAGATGGCGGGCACGCCCCAGAACCGCGACGGAAAGCGAGTTATGGGTGCTGCGCATATTGGTATGCCCCCCTACAACCGGCACGTTATAGATGCGTGCGCCGTCATGCAGGCCGGTCAGGATGGATCTGGCAGCCTCGGATGTCTCGCTCCACAGGGCATCGACAACGGCCACCGGCCGGCCGCCCATGGCGGCAATATCGCTGACATTGACCATCACGCCGCAATAGCCCGCAAACCACGGCATGGCGCGGACGAAGGTGTCCTGAAAGCCCTCGCTGGCCAGCAGGAGATACCCGTCCCCATCCTCAATCGCGGCGCAGTCATCGCCGAGGCGAATGGCACTTCCCGCCTGCGGGCCGAGAATGCCGACGGCTTCCGCAATGTCCTGTTTGGCGGCAAGAGCGCGGCTTTGCTGAAGGGCGCGCAACAACGGGGCTAATTTCCCTGTCATCACGCCACCTGTCTGGTGCGGGGTTGCGGGCGGAGCAGCCAGGTCTGATCCTGACCATGTGCGGGATACCGTGCGAGATCTGCCTGCATGTCATGATGCGGCAGGCCGTGCAGCGTTATGACGCCAAGGCTTTTCCAGTGCAGACGCCGGAAGAACAGCACGTTCTGTTCCTGCACCTGCGCCAGAAAGCGCTGCGCCCCCAGACCATGTGCCGTGCTGACGGCCATGCGGATCAGTTCAGCACCAATCCGCCCGAGTTTACGATGCTCGGCATGGACGGCCAGACGGGAGCCACGCCACAGGCCCGGTTCAGCTTCATGGATACGGACAGCGCCGACAATCCGGTCGGGCATGCCTGCCATACAGCAGGCTGCAATAATGGGAATGGCGTCCTCATCAATCGCGTCCCGGTCATCTTCTGCAAAAATCTTCTGTTCATGGCAGAAGACTTCACGGCGGAGCGCGTGATAACCGGCCCGTTCCCATGGTGTGCGGGCAAGGCGCACAACATATTCCGTGGGGATAAAAGGCCGGTCTTCCACGCCTTCAAGCATCCTGCTCATTGTTCATAGGCCGAGAGAGAGGAGCACGCGCCACACCGGCCGCACCCGGCTCGGATATCGGTGGATTTCATGTTTGCATCCCGCAGCATCCGTCCAAGGGGCGCGAGAACAGATTTCATGAAGTCTGCCGAAGGTGCCTCATGATTTTCCAGAGGCGTTCCGGAAATAGGGACGAACGGCACCACAAAGGGATAAACCCCCAGCGCAATCAGCCGTTCACCCAGAGCCAGAATGTCCTGGGCTGTATCACCCAGACCGGCCAGAATATAGGTATTCACTTGCCCACGGCCAAAGATCGGTACGGCAGCAGCAAAAGCCTCCATGTAGCGATCAAGGCTTACCGTGGCTTTGCCGGGCATAATCTTCTCACGCACAGCCTGCGTGGCGGCTTCAAGATGCATGCCAAGGCTGTCTGCACCGGCGTCCCGCAGCTGCTGGAACCAGCCGTGATCACGTGGCGGCTCACACTGGACCTGAAGCGGCAGGTCCACAGCAGCGCGGATAGCGCGGGCGGACTCAGCCAGAACAGCAGCCCCGCGATCAATCACGTTCGGTGTGCCGGTTGTCAGTACCATATCGCGCACGCCGTCCAGTTCAACGGCGGATTTAGCAACTTCCGCCAGTTGCGCCGGTGTTTTGTAAGCAATTGTCCGGTCTGCTGCCAGAGACTGACCAATGGCGCAAAACTGGCAGGAGGTGCGCCGGTCTGCATAACGGATACAGGTCTGGTGGACCGTGGTCGCCAGAGTATCCCGCCCGTGCAGCAGAGCAATCTTCCAGTATGGAATACCATCGGCGGTTTTYAGCCCATAAAACCGTGGAGCGGCCGGGAAATGAATCGTCCCGAGCGTTTGCCCGTCCCGCAGCAACGTGCTGGCCCCGCTTTTGTCTGGCGCACTGGCCTGAAAAGGGGAGCGACGCGCTCCGGAGGTATAAACCGGGACCATAACAGTCTGGCCGGCAATAGTAATTGTCTTGTGGTCTGAAGGGCCTGCGCCGCCCTTGCGGGAGATGCCGCCTGTTGCTTCGCCAATCTGCAGGCCGAGAGATTGCAGATCAGTCACTAGTTTGCGCCCGGAAAGAGTGCCGAGTGTTGGAACAGTCATGGTGCCATCTCCTCGTTAGGGGGCGAGAAAGGACCCTCTTCACCCGCGTAATGGACAGTGCGGGCCGGACGCCGGTCCTGAAGCAGGCTGAGCAGTTCCGGCCGGGCGTAATGTCCCACGCTGTCCATCATCCGTTTGCGTTTGGTGATCAGCGCGAAGTCGAGATCGGCAATGACCATCCCTTCCCCTTCCGTCAGGGGCGGGGCCAGAAACTTGCCCTCTGGCGAGACAATGGCGGTAAAGCACCCGCCGCGCAGAGGCCCTTCCAGTGCCGGGTCGCGCGCAATCTCCTTGATCTGCTCGTCCGTGAGCCACCCCGTGGCGTTGACGACAAAGCAGCCGGATTCCAGCGCGTGGTGACGGATTGTGACGTCCATCTGATCAGCGAAAATCTGACCAACCAGTGAGCCGGGAAACTGAGCGCAGTGGATTTCCTCATGCTGGGTCATCAGCGCATAGCGGGCGAGCGGATTATAGTGCTCCCAGCACGCCAGTGCCCCAATGCGCCCAGCAGCACTCTGAACAACCTTGAGTCCGGCTCCATCGCCCTGCCCCCAGACCATACGCTCATGATAAGTTGGGGTAATCTTGCGACGCTTGAGCAAGATCTCGCCGGTTGCATCAAAAATGATCTGTGTGTTGTAGAGCGTGCCAAAATCACGCTCATTCACACCCAGCACGACAACCATGCCGCTATCTCGTGCGGCTTCCGCGACCATATCGGTCACCGGACCGGGGATAATAACGGCGCGCTCATAGAGTTCCAGATGTTCGGCACCAAACCGGAAGGCTGGCTGGATAAAGGAAAAATAGGGGTAATACGGCACAAAAGTTTCAGGAAAGACCGCCAGCGTCACGCCTTTTTCCGCGGCGTCGCGGATGGCCTGACAGACTTTCCGTGCTGTACCCAGACCATCGTCTCCAAGGACTGGGCTGATCTGGATCGCTGCGGCGCGAACAATACGTGACATGCCGACGGTCCTCCCTTCCGCTCTCAGAGAGTCCAGGTGTTAAGGATAAAGGCGTTATCACGGCGGGCCAGCAGAATAATATCGAGCACATCCTGCGGATTAATGGGGGTAATGCCGGGGATCAGATTCTGTTCGCCGTAACCATAAAGTGCCTGAAGTGCGAAGCGGCAGGCATAAACTTTTCCGCCTTCTTCAAGGATTTTTGCAATCTGCTTGTTGCAGTTCATATGGCCAGGAAACGCTTCATCTCCCAGACGCGGAAAGCCGCGCTGCACACCAAGGGTCACACCCGGCCCATAGAGCAGGACAGAGGTTTCAAAACCCTTGCGGATCAACCGTGTGGCCTGAAGCAGATTTACGAACCCGACTGAACCTTCATTCGCGACGGTATGAAAAGTGATAAGGGCTTTTTCGCCGGGCTGGGCTTTAACGTCCTCGAAAACCTTGTTTTCATAGTTGACGAAGCAGTCACCATCTTTATGCGGCGTGTGTTCAACTGTCGGCATAATATTTCTCCCGTGTGCAACCGTCTCCGGCAAGGAGGCCGGTTGAGCGTGTTGCCGGGGGAAACCTGACACGGGATCAGGAGAAGATAAAATATTGTATGTTTCTTTAAAGGGGTACAATTAAATCAAACCAGAAAATCGTCTGGTTTTTATCAGAGACAGCAGCATACAAAAATATTCACAAAACCATACAATGCCATCTCGTGGTGATAACCTGTTGTTTTACAGACATTTTTTAATCACACATTCGTGAACAGAAGCGTTTTTTGTTTTTCCGATGCGCTGGTTATTCCCATAGAATCAAAGCTCTTCCGTGCCTCTGAAGGCGCTACGGTGTCAGACAATATCCGTGAATCCGGGGGACCGTTTATGCTGTAAAATGGAGAGAACGCCGAGCAGGGATTCTTCAAGACTTGCTGCATCCGGCGCACTTCCCAGAGCAATCCGCGCCCGCTGGGGTGGTTCTCCGCTGATCGTGAAAACGGTGCTCGGCACAAGAGCAAGGCCACGCCTGCGGGCATAAGCAACAAAATCCGCACTTCCCCACCAGTCTGGCAGCTTTAGCCAGACATGCGGTCCGTCCGGATTCATACAATGCCCTTCCCCCAGCACCTTGCGTGCAATGGATTGCCTCAGCCGCAGTTCCTTCTGGATGGCATGCAGGACTGTCTCTGCCTGCCCTGTCTGCATCCATCGTGCTGTAAGGGCACTGAGCAGTCCGGCATTGGTCAGGGCAATTGCCCGTATGGCAGCGGTTACACGCCGGGTCATGTCCGCACTGGGGAGTGCGACGTAGGCTGTCCGCAGGCCGGGGCTAAGCGTTTTGGCAAGGGTGGCAATGTAACTGACGCGGCTATGGTCCAGCGCCGCCAGGGCTGGCAGCGGATTTTCCATCAGCAGACTGTAAGGGTCGTCCTCGGTAATGTGCAGGTGGTGGCGCTGAGCAACCTTAAGGATATCTTTCCGCCGTTGCAGGGACATTGTGGCGGTGGTGGGGTTATGGATTGTCGGGATACAATAGAGCAGTCTGGGGTGATGCTCCGCACATACCCGGTCCAGATGATCAGGCATCATGCCTTCACGGTCGCTATCGACCCCGACCAGAATAAGCCCGAACTGCGCTGCAACGGTTCGTATTCCGGGGTATGCGATGCGATCCGTAACAATCACGTCCCCCGGCTGCGTATAGGTGCTGACAACCGCTGCCAGAGCACTCTGCGCACCGGGAGAGATAAGAATTTCATCCGTTCGCCGCTGGCCGATAACAGGGGCAATCCACTTCGCGCCAAGCTGCCGCTCTTCCAGCGTCCCGCCCGTGACACGGTAGGACATCAGGCTGTTCAGATCCTGCTGTTTGAGGATGGCTGTAATATCGTTCTGGATCATCCGCTGCAGGGGCGGATCTTTAGGGATAGGAGGCAGGTTCATGGTCAGATCGACCACAGCCGGTCCGGTGTGACGCCAGTGGCTTTCCCCGGCTCCTACGCGCACAAATGTGCCCCGCCCCACTGTCGCATCAATCAGGCCGCGCCGTCTGGCCTCGGTCAATGCTCGGGTTACGGTTGTGAGATTGGCCCCAAGATACTCCGCAATCATGCGCTGCGGCGGCAGCCTGTCCCCTTCCCTCAGGTCGCCTTTACGAATGGAGAGCGCCAGAGCATCCGCCAGAGTCAGATAGATCGCATTCGGGCTGCTGTTAATCTCGTCTTTCCATTGAGCCAGATAAGCGTAACCAGACATGCTGCCAAACTTCCATACATTTTATATTGTCAGCTTCAGACTATACCATACAATGGTGGCATTTTTTATCGGTTAATCTTACACGCTCTGTAATGTCATACAGTTCGCCCCAACCGGACTGCGCCGGTACAGCGGGAAGCCCCTCTGGCCCTAGGGGGCATGGTACGCAAAAGACCTCTTTTAATCTGGCTATGTGGGTTTACCGTTCTGACACGGCCCTTATAGTCTGGCTGTATGCCAATATGCCAATATGCCAATATGCCAATATGCCAATATGCCAATATGCTGTGTCTGAGACTGAGAAATTCAGAAACAGATACCAAGTGTGCATCCGCCCGATGGTTCAGGGGCCGCCACAATGGACCATGCCAGTGACAGACAGACTAGCGCGACAACAACCCCGGCAAACAAAATAAAAAATCTCATACTTTTATCCCTATTCGTAAAAAAAAGGCCATTTGTTATGGTTAAAACACGGCTCTCATAAAAGAGCAGAGGCTAAGCTGACATAAGGTTTTCGACAAAATCGGCAAATAGTCTGGCTTTTGCGGTCTTCATGCGCCCGGAAGGAAAGACCGCCCATAAATCAATAGACGGTAGAGACCACGCTTCCAGAACACGGACAACAGCGCCTGCTTCAAGTTCCGGTGCAAACATCCAGTCCGATGCGATACTCAGCCCCATATCTGCCAGAACCGCTGCTCTGAGCCCCTCTGCCGCGCTGACCTTGAGCCTTCCGCTAACAGAAACCGAGAGTGCTGCGCCGTTCTGGGTAAAGGACCAGACACTCGGTAACTGGCTGTAGATAATGGCATCATGGTTTGTCAGATCTGCCGGCGTGCGCGGTATCCCTGCCCGCTCAAGGTATGTCGGAGTGGCAAGAACCGAGCGGGAGCCCGTCGCAATTTTCCGGGCGATTGCAGTAGAATCTGCCAGTGTGCCCATGCGTATGGAAACATCAATGCCTTCGGCAACAAGGTCGATCAGCCGGTCATCCAGAATAATCTCAACATTCAGATGAGGATGCTCGGCCATAAACCGGGGTAGTTTTGGGATAATATGCAGTCTTGCAAATGTCGTTGCCGCTGAAACACGCAGACGGCCTGACAAACCGGCCCCGGCACCTCTGGCGGCCAGTTCCGCCTCGTCTGCTTCCTGAATGGCGTTACGGGCCCGTTCATAAAAATTCTGCCCTGCTTCGGTGGGTGTCAGGCCATGTGTAGAACGGACAATCAGGCTGACCTGAAGATGCGCCTCAAGCTGCGCGATGGTTTTGGACACAGCCGGCTGGCCCACGCCAAGCTGACGCGCTGCCGCCGAAAAAGACCCTGTCTCCACCACGCGTATAAAGGTGGCCATCGCCTGATAACGGTCCATCAACATTCCTCCGGGGAATAACCCTTATCGCCCCAACCTGTCTGCCCTGTCGAGGCCGGAAGAGGCATCTTGGAGTGTATCACCTCTCTTACAAGGACATCATCATGCCCCTTCAGGCAAAACTCGACGCGTTCAGGGCCGACTTCGAGGCTGGGAAGCCGCCCTATAATGTCCCCGCCTCCGTCATTACGGTCATGCACCGGGCAACCGCTGAGCTGATTTCCTCCGGCGTTGCGGAAAAAACCCTCAAAGCGGGCGATACGGCTCCTTCCTTCACCCTGAATGACCCGGACGGTCATCCGGTATCATCCGCCGCTCTGCTGGAAAAAGGCCCGCTGGTCATCAGCTTCTATCGCGGCGTGTGGTGCCCCTATTGCAACATGGAACTGCAGGCGCTCCAGCAGGCATGGCCCGCTTTCTGCGGGCTTGGTGCAAATCTGATAGCCATCTCACCGCAGACAGCGGTGAACAGCCGGAAGTCCGTCCGTCAGAACCATCTTGACTTCCCCATCCTGTCAGACACGCATAACGCCGTTGCAGCCGAGTTCGGCCTGCGGTTCGCTTTGCCCGACTACCTCGTGGACCTGTACAAAAGTCTTAAGAACGATCTGCCCTCTTTTAATGGTGACGGGAGCTGGACGCTGCCGATACCGGGCCGCTTCGTTATCGGTCAGGATGGTGTGATCCTCTATGCCGAGGTCAACCCGGATTATACGCGCAGGCCAGAACCGGAAGACATGATTCCGGCTCTTCAGAAAGCAGCCCGACTTACAAACGGATCCTGAACGTCGTGCTCCAGAGGCTTTCAGCATCTGGAGCCTCGACCCCGAGGGAACCGCCATGGCCCAGAACAATCTGCCGCGCCAGACTGAGGCCAACCCCGTTTCCATTCTCTTTAAACGAAACAAAGGGGTGGAAAATCTCTTCATGTAAGGACGGGTCAAGGCCCGTCCCGTTATCCCTGACAAGGATGGCCGCAGCACCATCCGTAACCTCAGCAACAAGCTGGACCGAGGGTGAAGGCAGGCCGGCACACGCTTCTGCCGCGTTGTTGAGAAGGTTAAGCAGAGCCTGCTCAATCTGCGCTTTATCCACTCTGATCAGCACCCGTGTGGAGGGAAGACAAACGTCCAGCGGGACGCCAGCGCCCCAGCGGGCCTGAAAGAGGGTTTGCGTCTCACGCAGAAGCACCTCAAGCTCAACCGGGGCCAGATCCGGAGGAGGCAGACGCGCAAGTTCGCGGTAGCCTCTTATAAATTTATCCAGCCCCTCTGCCCGTCTCCGCAGAGTAATCAGGGCTTCACGGATAAGGGGAGAGGATGTGGCCCTATCAGCGTCTGTAAACAGTTCTTCCGCTGTGACGGACAGGGAGACAATAGGTGTGAGAGAATTCATAATCTCATGGCTTAAAATCTGAAGCAGATCCCGCAGAGCCTGTGCTTCCGCCGCTTGCAGGCCAGCTTCCACGTCCGTCAGTGCCAGATACTCAACAATCCCCCCAACCCCGGCCCCCTGCCCGACTGAGAGCGCATACATCCGCAACCTGCTCTCGGCGGAAGAGTGCAGCCGTATCATCCGTCCTTCAGAAGACACACGTTTGTCATGCAGGGCCGCAAGCAATTCACCCGGTGGATTGATCAGGCGATCTTCCGTTTTAAACAGCCTGCGTGCCGCGCGATTTGCCGCATGCAGTGTGCCATCTACGCTGCGGTACAACAACGGTACGGGCGCATGGTCCAGCAGGGCACGGTTGCGCAGTTTTTCACGGTCAGTCGGGGTAACAACAGAGGGCTCACTGCGCTGCATCCGCCGGGCCAGATCAACCTGTGTCGCCACCAGAGATACAATACACCCAGCCCCAACGCACACCAGAAGAGAGGCCGTGGCGTAAAGTCCCCGTTGCCAGACAGGCGTGAGCAGCAGGCACACGGCAACAAGCCCCGTCAGCCTGAGCAGGGTGGCCGAGGCCGTATGGAGTTTAAAGCCCATAGCGGGCCATGCGCCGGTAGAGTGCCGGGCGTGTCAGACCCAGCTCTCTGGCGGCCTGTGTCACGTTAAAACTGTGTCGGCGCAGTGCTGCCTCAACCAGTGATTTTTCCGTGTCGCGCAGGGTTTGTGGTTCAGAGGTCTGGTTTGCAGCCTTGTTTGCCGAGACCTGCCATTCCCCCATAATCACCACACGTTCTATTGCGGCCCGCAGTTCCCGCACGTTCTGGGGCCATGTCTCTGCCTGCAGGGCCGCAATGCAGCTCGTGTTACATTCGGGTTCAGGCAATCCGTGGCGCGCGGAAAAATAATGCAGGAAGTGGCTGGCTAAAGCAGCAATGTCCTCCGGCCGCTCCCGCAAGGGGGGGATTGCCAGCCTTACCATGCCCAGATGCAGCATCAGCTTGGGCTGGAGATGCGCGTTCAGTGCCGCAGGGTCCAGTGAGGTCAGGGCTATCACGCGCGGCGGCGCGCTCCCGTCAAGCCGGTCTGTCAGGCGGCGCTGTAGCGTTGGAGAGAGCGCTTCGATCTCGCGGCATATCCACACACCGCCCTCTTCTGGTAGATCGTCACAGTCTTCCGCGCTAAAACTTTGTACAGGCCCCGCCTCTTGAGAAAGGGCGTGAATGCGCCGTGCAAGAAGCATTTTCCCAACCCCGGACGGACCGGAAACAAGAACACATGCACGGGTTGGAGCAATCCGGTCTGCCTCAGTTACGATCCGCTTGATAGCCTCGGACGCCGCGATCAGAACGGGCTCTGCGTCAGAACCATGATTGCGACCACATTTTTCGAGAACACTCGTGACAAGACTGACCAGCCTGTCATTGTTCCAGGGCTTCATGACAAAATCGGTCGCACCTGTCCGCATGGCCTCAACCGCTATGCTCACCCCGCTATGCCCGGTAACGACAAGCACAGGTAAATCCCGCCGCAGCACCAGCATATCTTTCAGTAAAGCCAGTCCTTCCGCACCGCTGCGTGCGCCTTTGCTGTAGTTAAGGTCCAGCAGAACAAGATCAACAGGATGAGACGCCAGCAGCGTCAGGGCTTCCGCCGCATCATAAGCAGACAATATTTTAATCCCCCGCCGCTGGAACAGCAGACGGGCTGCAATCTGAATATCGCGGTCATCATCCACAAACAGCAGGCACGGCAGATCTACGTCGTGAGACGTATCGGTCTCGCTGAGTTCGTTCCGAAATGTCGTCATTATTCTGTTGACAACTCCCTGAAAGGTGTCCGCTTCCGGACAGTCCGTTCATTTCCGAACAGACATATGAACGACCACAAAAATATCCTTTATTTTTCAATAGGATATGATTTTATGATTCTACGATACACTGTTTTTCAAGAGGAGAAACAGTGTATGCGCCATCCGGTTTCAGGCAACGTGGAAACACCAGAAAAACCCCAGCCCCTGTCCGGCTCCGGCATGGACCGCGCGGTTGTTCCATCCGCGAGAAAGGTCTTTCTGCGTCGCGCCGTACGGTATGGTAGCCCCGTTGCAGTCGGCCTGCTTATCTGGGGCGGATGGCACCTTGCCCCCGCCTCTGGTTCCTTGTCCGTCAGGCGTGACCAGATTTCCATTGCCACGGTGCAGTCTGCACCTTTTCTCGACTATCTGCCCCTAAGGGCCACTGTAGCCCCCCTGCACGTTACGTTCATCAATGCCGTGCAAGGGGGTGAGGTCACGGAGGCTGTGGCGAAAGATGGCGCTCTGGTCAAAAAAGACGATGTCCTCGCCCGTCTGAGCAACCCGCAGCTTCAGTTGGATGTGACCTCGCGCGAGGCCTCAATTGCCAGTCAGCTCGGGGCAGTCAGCGCGCAGCGCCTCACTTTGCAGCAAACCCGCACCACTGAAGAAACCCAGCTTGCTGAAGCCCGCTACAATCTTCTCAAAGCACGGCATGAACTCTCCATTCGTGAACAGCTCCGGCAGCAGGGTTTTGAATCCGATGCCAACGTGCAGTCTTACAGTGATGAGGCAGAGTATTATGCCCAGCGCCTCAAACGGCTGGATGCTGCACGTGCTCAGGATCTTCAGGTTGCAGACCGGCAGGAGAAAGAAATTGATCAGGAAGGCCAGCGCCTCCGCTCCAACCTTGAAGTGGTTGAAAGCAGCCTTGGCGCTCTGACCCTTCGCGCCCCTCTGGATGGTCGCCTGACCAATTTTGACCTCCAGCCCGGCCAGTCTCTCAAGGCCGGAGACAGGATCGGGCAGATTGATAGTGAAGGCCAGTATCGTCTTGATGCCGATATTGATGAATTTTATCTGGGTCGCGTCGCAACCGGGGAGCGCGCGCAGGCGGACATCGGGGATGTGAAAATTCCCCTCACCGTGACGCGCGTCCATCCTCAGGTCACCAATGGTCAGTTTCGTGCGGAACTGACATTTGACACGCCACCGCCACCGGGCCTGAGGCGCGGTGAAAGCATTGATATCCGCATCACACTGGGGGAGACGCACAGGGCGCTGGTTCTGCCCAATGGTGCGTGGCTTGAAGCCAGCGGAGGGTCTTCAGCGTTTGTCGTCGCGGGGAATGGCGGAAGTGCGGACCGGGTGACAATCACTTCCGGACGCCGCAATCCCGAGCAGGCAGAGATTACGGGCGGCCTGCATGCGGGGGATCAGGTGATCATCTCCTCTTACAATTCCTATAAAAATTTCAACCATCTCTCCATCCACTAAGCGACAGGACTTACAGGCATGCTCATTCATCTCTCCCGTATCCAGCGCCTCTATCGCTCTGACGAAGTGGAGACAACAGCCCTGCACGATATCGAACTGGACATCGCGCAGGGAGAATTTCTCGCCATTATGGGGCCATCAGGGTGCGGCAAATCTACCCTGCTCAATATTCTGGGCACAATCGACCGGCCCACGGCAGGCTCCTATCGTTTTGGCGATGAAGAACTGACAAAGCTTAACGAGACCGCGCTTGCACGCTTCCGTCGGGAAAATCTCGGCTATATTTTCCAGAGCTTCAATCTGATTGATGAACTGACGATTGAAGAAAATATCGAGCTGGCCCTTATCTATCGGAACATCCCCAAACCGGAGCGCCGGCAGCGGGTTGCGCAGGCTATGGACCGTGTCGGGATTGCCCACCGCGCCAGACATTATCCCTCCCAGCTTTCAGGTGGCCAGCAGCAGCGCGCCGCCATTGCCCGCGCCATTGTAGGGGAACCACGCCTGATTCTGGCTGACGAACCAACCGGCAACCTTGATACCGAAAATGGCACACAGGTGATGGATATTCTCCAGGCCCTGAATGATGAGGGCGCCACGATCATCATGGTCACACACTCTCCCAGCCATGCGGATCTGGCCAGACGCCGGGTTGATATGCTGGACGGGCAGATTGTCATTTCCGTGCGTAATGCCATCTGAAAGAGACAGAGATGATTGCAGTCATTCTCAGAAGTGTCGCTCGTCAGGCACGGCGTCACCCCCTGTATGTTGGTCTGAATGTTTTCGGTCTGGCTTTAGGGATTGGGGTCTTCCTGACCCTCGCTCTCGTTGTACGCTTTGAATACAGTTTTAATACTGGTTTTGTGGATGCGGACCGGCTTGCACGCATGGATGAACACTGGTCCGAGCCGGGCACAACGCCTTATGAAAGTGCCGATGTCAGCTTCAGAGCATTGCCGTTTTTAAAACAGGATTTTTCGGAAATTGAGGACAGTGTAACATTTACCGCAACTAATCTGAATGTTCAGAAAAACGGGCAGTTCACACATTTTTTTGGCCGCATGACAGATCCCGAATTTTTCCGGATGTTCTCGCTCCGGCTTTTGCAGGGCAATCCTGATACGGCACTTACGCGGCCTGATGGTCTTGTTCTCACCCGGCAGGCCGCAATGACAGTGTTTGGCAAGTCTGATGTTCTGGGGAAAACGGTAGAAATCAACCGAATTGGACAGAAAAACACGTATATCGTGACAGGTGTTCTGGGTGACGTTCCTTCCCCCGGCCTGCTGGATAACGTGGATATGCTCCTGCCAGTCCCTCCGCAAGACCGGGTGACGCGCTCCTGTTTCCTTTTCTGGGGCAGTAGTTGCGGAGAAATTCTGCTTAAATTCCATAAACACGATGATATTTTTGCCATAAACGCACGCCTTTCCGATTTTGTTCTGCACCGGGCATCGGGTACGGCGGATGATCAGATTTCTATTGGCGCGGATGGAAAAAGAGTTTACGCGCTCTCCGTTATTCCTTTGAAGGAAACACATTTTCATGATTCACAGGTTGAGGATGCGGGCAGTAGTGCGGAACAATACGTTATTGATGGCATTGGTCTGATTGGTCTGCTTGCTCTTATTCTTGGGTGTGCCAATACCGTTAACCTCGCCACCGCCCGCGCCGGGCTGAGAGCAAAGGAAGTCGCTCTCCGCAAAACACTCGGGGCTTCCCGTTGCATGCTGTTCACCCAGTTTATGGGGGAGGCTATGGTTTTTTCCTGCATTGCGGGCCTGAGCGGACTGGCGCTTTGTGAGATATGTGTCCCGGCTATTGCCAGCGTGACAGGGGAAGCCGTCCGTATTGATTATTATTTTATAGCACTCCTGCTTCCGCTCGTTATCCTTGGGAGCGGTCTGGCGTCCGGACTTTATCCCTCATTGATTTTGTCAGGCTATAATCCCGCTACTATTCTGGCCGCCGCCCGCATGCCCGCAGGGGGGCGCAAAGCAACTATGCTGCGGAACGTGCTGGTTGTGGCGCAGTTTTCTGTCGCAATCTGCATCGTGATCTGCACACTGGTGATTGACCGGCAGACCAGTTTTCTGCGGCATGCCAGCCGGGGTTACATCCAGTCTGGCCCGCTGATCGGCCAGCAGATGCACTCGAAAGATATCGAGGTGCAACGGCACATGCTAGATACGTTGCAATCCCTCCCTAACGTCACCTCTGTGACGTTAGGTGAGCTCCAGCCCAATCCACATTCTCTCACCCGCACAGGTTTTGTTTATGAGAGCCCCGCCGGACAGGTTGAGGTGCAGATGCTGCGGGATCGCGTCTCATCCGGTTACAGAGAAACCTACCAGCCCCGCCTGCTGGCCGGACGCTGGTTTGATGCCACACACGGGCAGGATGATGGCCCCTCCAACGCTGATTTTAAAAACGGGAACGGCAACTGGAATGTTATTATCAACAGCAAGGCCTCCCTGTCCTTTGGCTTTAAAAACCCTGATGAGGCTTTAGGGAAAATTATTAGGGAAGGCGCGAAGCACTTCACGATTATTGGTGTTCTTGACGATATCCGTTTCGGTTCCGCGCGTGAAACTGTCTCTCCGGAAATTCTGTTCTTTTCCTCCCTGCAACGCACCCCGTTTGATGATCCCGTCCCGGCTGTTCGTTTCTCCGGTGTTGCTCCCGTTGTGATGTCTGAGCGGCTTGACCGAACATGGCGGACACTCCTGCCTGATATCCCCAGTCATTTTTCCCCGGCGGATAAGCTCATGGAAGAATTTTATGCTGATGATGAACAGCGCGGGTACCTGTTCACTCTTGGCGCGGTTGCCGCATTGCTGATTGCCTGCCTTGGGCTTTACGGTCTGGCGGCCTTTGCGGCCGCACGCCGGGTGCATGAAATTGGTATTCGTAAAACGCTGGGGGCCACCTCCGGGCAGACGCTGGCTTTGTTACTGGCGGATTTTCTGAAGCCGGTTCTTCTAGCCTGTCTTCTGGCCTGTCCGGTTGCGTGGTTGCTCATGCGGCAATGGCTGAGCGGATTTGATGAACGTATTTCTCTCTCCCCGGCCCTTTTCCTCTTTGCCGTGGCCGGAGCCTCACTGATCGCAACCTGCACAGTTCTGGGTCAGACCCTGCATCTCGCACGGGCTGAACCAGCACGCGCCCTCAGAGCGGAGTAACGCCTATGTCCCGCGTTCTTGCATGCTTTGCCCTCGCACTTTCCCCCTGTGTCGCGCACGCCCAGAGCCTTCAGGAGGCTCTGGCACACGCCTACCACAGCAACCCGGCCCTTCTTGGAGAGCAGGCTAATCAGCGTGCCGTTACTGAAAACTCCGTGCAGGCACGGTCCGGCTGGAGGCCAACCGTCTCTGTCAATATGGATGCCAATTACCAGCAGGGCCCGTATACCAACGCGTTTGCTCTGGGAAGCTATACCTCAAACTATGCTGAAGGATATGTTGCGGCGAAACAGACGCTTTACTCCTTTGGCCACACGGCTAATCAGGTTAAAGCCGCGGATGCCCGCTCCCATGCCGCAGGGCACGCCTTGCGTCTGACGGAAGCGCAGGTCTTCACAAATGTTATCACCGCCTACATGAACGTATTACGGGACCGTTCGATAAAAGACATCCGACAGGCGGATCTGAGCATGCTCCAGAGGCAGGTGCAACTGACGACCTCCCGCTACAACCTTGGAGGTGCGCCCTCCGAGCAGGTGACCAGAACGGACGTGGAACAGGCCGAAACACGCCGCCAGTCAGCAGAGGTGGCTCTGACGCAGGCCCGCGCCACTCTTGCAGCCTCCGAGGCACAGTTTCGGGCCGTTATTGGGGAAGACCCCACTCATCTGGTCATGCCAGCAGCCCTGCCCGGCCTGCCGTCCAGCATGCCTCAGGCCATGAAAACCGCCATTCAGTCCAACCCTCAGCTTGCCCAGATGCGCGAGACAAAAAGTGCAACACAGGCAGATGTTGAGACAGCCCGCTCACAATGGGGGCCGCAAATTCAGGTTCAGGGCACGTTTGGCACCATCGGGCCGGGCGCACCTTTCCGCGGGCGGGAGTATGGGGAGCAGGTGACAGGAACAGTCTCGCTGGTTCAGCCTATTTATAATGGCGGCCTCTACAACTCCCAGATCAGACAGGCCCGCGATAAAGATGAACAGGCCCACCAGAACGTGGAACAGGCCCGCCGCTCCGCTTTGCAGGATGTTGTGACATACTGGAATGCCGTGGAGAACGGCCTGCAAGCCATAAGAGCAGGTCAGGCGGAAGTCCGCTCTGGTGAGACAACCTTAAAAGGCTATCAGCTTGAATATGGCTATGGCCTACGCAGCACGACGGACGTGCTCTATGCGGATCAGAACCTGCGGTCCGCACAGGTGGAACTGGCCACCAGCCAGCATGACACCATTGTTGCGCAAGCCCAGCTTCTGGCGGCCATCGGGCATTTGCAGGCTCAGGATCTGATACCAAACGTCCAGTCCTATGATCCCGACGCTCAGTTGCGGCACGCCCGTACGCGTGACTGGGAGCCCCTTCAGGCGCCTCTGGCCGCACTCGACCGCGCTGGCTGGTAAGGGACAGGAGAACCACAATGCTGACCGGAATTCTGACCCCGACGTTCCGTACCCTCTCCCGCCACCGGCTTTATACGCTGATCAACCTGATCGGGCTTGCTCTCGGCATCGCTGTGTTTCTCATCATGATGCTCATTGTCCGATACGAAACGACTTATGATTCCTATATTCCACACGCAGCCAGCCTGTATCAGGTGGATGAACTGCTCAAACCGGCAGGACATTCTGCTTATGAAAATGATGCCGTCAGTTTCGTCAGTTTTCCGTTCCTGAAACAGGACTTCCCTGAAATCAGCCACGCCATACGTCTTCTCAGCATTCCGCAGGCCGTTCGCGCGGGCGAGATACTGGGGCGCGAGACTGTCACCATGACGGATCAGGATTTCCTGTCGGTCTTCGACCTGCCTCTCCTGTCCGGTGACAAAGCCACTGCACTTGACGCGCCGGGAAAGGTTATTATTTCTGCAAGCCTCGCCCGGAAATATTTTGGCACAATGGAGGCTGTGGGCCGTAAAATTCGTATTGATAATCACGAGGACGGTATTATTTCCGCAGTCATGGCAGATACGCCCACAAATTCGACTGAAACATTTAATCTTATCACACTCTTCCCAAGTAAATTTTTCACAACGCCGCCTTATACGCTTCCCTTTAAAAACTGGGGCAGCACGTGGGGGCATATCTATCTCCGTATTGATAATGCCGATGCTGTTCCGCGTATCCGGCAAGAGTTAATGGCGTATCCTGTCCGACATCCAGGCACGTATTCCCCGCGCGGAATCCAGACTATGTTTGGAACAGGCGGATTAATTTTAATACCGCTGAAAGATATTCATTTTCATAACGCCCGTATTGGGGAGGGAGGGACTAGCCGTCAGCTTGTCGATATTCTGGCTCTGGTCGGGCTTGCGGCGCTTGCCACAGCGCTGGTCAATTATATTAATATGGCAACAGCCCGTGCAGGTTTACGCGCAAAAGACGTGGCTATGCGTAAGGTGCTTGGCGCATCACGCCTCTCCCTTGTGATGAGGTTTATGTCGGAAGCTATTTTTCTGACATGCGGCGCGGCTCTGCTGGCTCTGGCGCTCGCCGAGTTTGCTCTGCAATGGGTCAATGCCTTCGGCGGGTGGCAGATTTCTTACAACTGGTCTTTTATACTCCCTGTGACCGGGAGTATTGCCCTTCTCTCCGGCGCGACTGCAGGCCTCTATCCCTCCTTTGTTCTTTCTGCCTTCCGCCCCGTTGATGTTTTGTCCGCGAGCAGAATGCCCGGTGGCGGGCGGCTTGACCGCACAGTCAGAAACGCACTGGTGACATTACAATTCACGTTTGCAAGCCTTCTGGCCATCTGCACCCTTGTCATGGCCCAGCAGGCCCGCTTTGTGCAGGCACTGGACCGGGGCATGACAAACCATGGGCTTATCGTGATTGATGCGCTCAGTGATGATACGCTGAAAAACCGGCAGGCTGCCATCATCACACGGCTTGCCGAGGTTCCGGGTGTCACGGTTGCAACACGCTCGGACCTCTACCCCCACCATATGTCAGACAGTGATGACTGGAAGCGACCCGGCCAGAATACCGCTTTCAGCCTCCAGTGGGGTTACGCAACGCCGGGATATTTTGACACCCTTGGCGCCAGTCTTGTTGCAGGACGCGTGTTTGATGAAGAGCATGGGCAGGACTACGCCCAGACAAACGCGACGTCAGACAGCGCAAAGAATGTAGTCATTTCACGTCTGGCCGCAAAACGCTTTGGCTTCTCATCGCCCGAAATGGCACTCGGGCAGGACATTCAGGAGGCTCAGGCCACTGACAACATCATAAAATATCGCATTATCGGCGTTATTGAGGATATCCGCCTTGGTGGAATACAAAGCCCGATCCGTCCCCTGCTCTTTTTTGGCACAAAAGCGCCGATTGATTATGTGGCCGGTATTGTGCGCTATCAAGGCGCAAGCGGACAGATCGAAATGAGCCGCCTCCGCAAAGTATGGGAGGAAGTCGTGCCGGATGTGCCGTTCTCCGCTCGGGATGTGTCAGATATTCTGGCTGAGGATTACCGGTCTGACGCAAACCACAGTGCGCTTTTCAGCATAGGGTCCCTTGTGGCTGTCGCTATCGCCTGTCTCGGTCTTTACGGTCTTTCTGCATTTACGGTCACGCGTAGAATGCAGGAAATCAGTATCCGCAAAGTTCTGGGGGCATGCTCAGGGGATATTTTACGCCTTCTTATCGGCCAGTTTCTCCGCCCGATCATGTTTGCCACGGTCATTGCATGGCCTGTGGCGTGGATGCTGATGCAGACATGGCTCTCAAAGTTTGATCAGAGAATTTCTCTGACACCGGTCCCGTTTATGCTTGTAACCCTCCTGACTCTTTGTGTCGCAGCAGCCGCCATTTTCAGTCAGGCCTGGCGGGCAGCACGCCGCCCACCGGCGGCAGGCCTCCGTCAAATCCTCTGAAAAACGTCTTAATATAACGCCTCTGCTTCCGTTCTTCCGCTCTGCATGCCGCGTCCTTCCAGATGAAACGGCGTGCAGAGTTCTGATCAACAGTTATCGCGGGTTGCAGACTGTGTTGTGTGTGTTGCGAGATGTATTGCCTAAAGCGGCAGTCCTGTTACGCCTGTGGCCGTATTCTCATTCCGAGACCTTAAACCCTTGCAAAGACTTATAAATGGCTTGAATTTCTTTTTTGTATACAAAAGAGAAATATCTGCATCCAAATTCAGACTATAACCAGTTTAATATTGGATATTTATAGTTCTGTAATAACACAAAAATCACATTAAGTATTTTTTATAGTCCCTTCATTTCCACAATGTATCGTTTTTCCTTGACGGAATCATATCTATATCGCACCAATCGGATATGACGATTCCACTCGGATGTTTATCTATATGGTCGATAAATCTAATCTAGATCTGCAACATCTCCGTTCTTTTCTGGCTGTTGCAGAGACACTCCATTTTACATCCGCAGCGCATCGCCGTGGTGTGAGCCAGTCGACCATCAGCCTGCATATCAGCCGTCTGGAAGAGGCTCTGGGTATTTCCCTTCTGTCCCGCTCAACCAAGGTGGTGGAACTTACAAGCTCCGGGCACGCGCTTATTCGGCTGGCGCAGGATGCCCTCCAGTCTCATGACCGTATTTTTCAGTTGTCTGAAAAACTCGAAACGCAGACACAGATAAGATTAGGTTTAACAGAAGATCTTATTCTTTCCGATCTCCCTTTATTACTAAGAAATTTTAGAAAAAAGAACAATAAGACGCAGGTTAGTCTCGTCACCGGGTTAAGTCATGAATTACGCGACCGGCTTGGAACGGGAGAGATTGACCTCATGTTTGGCATGCAGGCTCCGCACGAAACGCACGGCCACTTACTGTGGCAGGAGAGCCTGAAATGGTACATGCATCCAGAAGAAACGCTCGATAAGGAAAACTCCATACCTCTGGTGGTATTTCCAGAAGGGAGTGTTACGCGCCGGATAGCGCTTGAAACCCTGAACCGGCACAAAATCCGCTGGCATATCGCATTTTGCAGCGACAGCCTCAGCGCGCTGCTCGGCGCCGTCAAAGCGGGGTACGGCTGCACCCTGCAACCCGGTTTTCTCCAGAGGAGTGCTCTGGCGTCCCCCATTGTGATGCCAGATTTACCAGATGCCCCCTCTGTTGGTTTTGTCGCACTGAACAACAAGCAGGAGTTCAGTTCTCTTGAAAACACGCTGATCCAGTCAACAAAAGATGCCTTTCCCGGCTGATATCAGCACATAAAAGCAGGCTCACTTATGATCGTGTTCAAACACTCCCCAGGCCCTCTGTGTTCCGGCGTCCTGCTGTCCGGTATGGCTTTTCTGATGGCCCCCCTTCCCTGTGCGGCAGCAGATCAGAATGATCTTGCTGGCTCTTCCAACATTGTTGTGCACGGGAAAAATTCCGATGATGCACAAGCCCGCAGCATGACAGATCCGTCCGTGCCGGCCTATGTTCCGTCCATCAATACGCCTGCCGGTGTTCCTTCTGCGCCTTCCGCACAAAGTGCCCATTCCACCGCCCCGCAGCCCTACCTTTTTTCCATGCACACACCGCCTGTTAGGGATGCGGGAAAATATCTCTCCAAAAATGGCGTGTATATAACAGGCTGGAATGTTTCCGAATATTCAGGCGTTCCGGCTGGCGGTATAAAACACGGCTCATTTTTCAATAATTTTGCAGGAATTGGGCTCGATCTGGATATGCAGCGGATAGCCCATATTCCGGGGGCAAAAATCCATTTTCTGGCAGATGACGTCGCCGGTCAGGGGCGTGCCGGAGGCGCTACGGGGTCCAGCTGGGGCTTTGTGTCCTATTATGGTAATCATAATGGTTTTCAGGTCCGGGAATTCACATGGGATCAGGCTCTTTTTAACAACCGCCTCTTCATTCTGGCTGGCCGCTCCATGCCTAAAGGCGGCGAGTTTGATGGGTCAGAACTCTATTGCATGTTCCCCTCTTTCCTGTGTTCTGTGCCGACAACCCTGACCGTTAACGGCTCCATGCCTTCGTTCGTTACATCGTCATGGGGTGCGCGTTTCCTTTATAAACCCACAGAAAA
This sequence comes from Acetobacter sp. P1H12_c, assembly GCF_018811975.1. Lineage (NCBI taxonomy): Bacteria > Pseudomonadati > Pseudomonadota > Alphaproteobacteria > Acetobacterales > Acetobacteraceae > Acetobacter > Acetobacter sp. P1H12_c. Next base: position 30,289 of record NZ_JACRVR010000026.1, read on the forward strand.
AACGTACATCAAGACAGGTATCTGGGAGGCTGAGCCCTGGCTGAAAACCACCAACCATAATAGCTGGCCCGGCCCGGACTGGGGTTTTGATAAAGCTCAGGGTGAATATATTCCAACCGAGGCAGGATACCGCACAAACTTTACCAATGACCTCTATCCCCGCGCGTATGATCTGGGGTTTGTGTACGATACAGCCAGCTATTCTGACCCTCTTTACAACAATCATGGCCAGTCGCGCCCGCTTTATGGCGGAACAGCCATGAACCGCAGAGGCCGCACCCAGCTCTATCTTCAGGCACAACAGATGATCTGGAAGCCTGATGAGCACGGAACACGTGGGCTTATCCTGTTCGGCGCCGCCAACCTCATGACATCAGGCAACGCGGCCATCAAGGATGGTTTTGTCGCGGGTCTGTTTGACTGGGGGCCATTTGCCAGCCGCCCCCGTGACTATTTTGGTCTCGTTGGCCAGAGCTTCATCTGGGATCACCGGTTTGTTGAGGGCATGAATGACACCCTGACAGCGCACGGCCATCATGCCCGATGGGCAAAACAGGAAACCATGGTGGAAGTAAACTATGGTCTGAATATTGCACCGGGCGTGATGTTCACACCCTATTTTGAATATATCTGGAACCCCGACCAGCTTGGACGCAAAACCATTCTGCCCAACCTGAACACCGCCGTGCAGGCCGGTGTGATGCTGAACGTCCAGTTCAGCCCGGCTTTTGGTCTCCCCACCCTGCATCGTACACGCAACTAGTCCGCATGTCTGAACCGAGCGCCACTTTCCATAAAGGATACAGAAAATGATCGCAGCAAAATGGCGGCAGATGATTGCCGGTCTGGTCTGTATGGGAGCCATTTCCTCCCCACAATATGTCTGGACCCTGTTTACACCGGTGCTCAAAACCGATTTCAGCACGAGCGCCGCAGCCCTGCAGATTACCTTTTCTCTGCTGATTGTGCTGCAAACCCTGTTTTCGCCCATTCAGGGCTGGATTGCGCGGCACGTTAGCCCGCGCAACCTGATTATGGCCGGCATTGTTCTGACGGGTTTGAGCTGGGTGGCCTCGGCACAGGTCCACTCCCTCACCATGCTCTACCTGACCTATGGCGGGCTTGGCGGGGTTGGCACAGGCATTGTTTATGTCGGCATTGTTTCGCTTCTGATGCAGTGGTTTCCCAAAAACCGGGGCATGGCTGCCGGAGCCGCAGCCGCAGGCTATGGCATGGGGGCCATGCTGACCACCTTCCCCATCTCTCACCTTCTCGCCGCGACGGACTGGCGGAATACCATGATGGTGTTTGGCGTTATCATGGCGGTTGTGGGTGTTGTTGCAGCCTGCTTCCTGAAAGTGCCGGAAAGCGTGTCCACCCCTGATGCGCCGGAAGCCACAGGATATCTTACCTCTTACGTCGTCAGAACACCGCTTTTCTGGCTGATGTTTTTCATGATGGCGACCATGGCAACATCCGGTCTGATGGTCACCTCTCAACTTGCTCAGATCGGAACGGATTTTGGGGTCGCCCACCTTACCATTCTGGGAATGGCGGCCTTGCCGCTGGCCATGACGCTTGATCGTATTGCCAATGGTGTCACACGCCCGTTGTTTGGCTGGGTTTCCGACCATCTGGGGCGTGAGCAGACAATGGCGTTTGCGTTCTCTCTGGAAGCGCTGGCTCTGACATGCTGGCTCGCTCTGGCAAACCACCCCGTCGCTTTTGTCCTGCTTTCCGGCATTGTGTTCCTCGGATGGGGTGAAATTTTCTCCCTTTTCCCCGCGACGCTGACAGACACGTTTGGCACCCGTGACGCCTCGCGCAATTATGGGCTACTCTATATGGCGCAAGGCGTGGGAGCCGTCTTTGGGGGGCCGCTGGCTGCCTGGCTGCATCAGGCCAGTGGCAACTGGCATATGGTGTTTGCGCTGGCCATTGGTGGTGATCTGCTGACAGCTTTTCTCGCTCTTGCGGTCCTTCGCCCCATGCGCCGCCGCTTCATGCAGAGCGCGCCGTAATGCGGAAGCTCGACCCTTTTCTGACAGCCCTTATTGGCGCTGTCCTGCTGGCAACCGTGCTCCCCTGCAAAGGGAACGCCACCCGTGTGCTGGAATATGTGACAGATGCCTGCATCATGGTCATGTTCTTTATGCAGGGTATCAAGCTTGAACGTCACGCCATTGTACACAATATGCGCAACTGGAAGTTGCAGGGGCTGGTGCTTGCATGCACGTTCCTGCTCTTCCCGTTATTGGGTATCATGCTTCATACGCTGGCACCCGGCTTGCTGGACAGCACGACATGGCTGGGGGTGCTGTTTCTGTGCTGCCTTCCCTCAACAGTTCAGTCTTCTATTGCCCTTACGTCTCTTGCCAACGGAAATGTCGCGGCGTCCATCTGTGCGGCGACCCTCTCCAATATCGTGGGGATTTTTGTCACCCCGGCTCTGGTTTCCGGCGTTTTGCACACGCAGGGCGTCTGGTCTGCTCAGGCCATCACCGATATTGCCGTGCAGCTTCTGCTCCCCTTCGTAGCCGGGCAGCTCCTCCAGCCTGTTTTGCATAAATGGGCGCATCGCAACAAAAAGATCCTCTCCATTACAGACAGATCTTCCATCCTTCTGGTGGTTTATACCGCCTTCAGCCATGCTGTGGTTGAAGGCATCTGGTCTAAACTCGATTTTAAGAGCATTGCTGCCCTGATAGCTACGGATGCCGGACTACTGCTCCTTGTGGTACTGATCACCCTGTTTCTCGGGAAAGCCTGCCGTTTTCCTACTCCGGATGAAGTCTCGCTTATTCTTTGCGGGTCCAAAAAGTCACTCGCCTCAGGTGTGCCTATGGCTAATGTTCTCTTTCCTGCCTCCGTGGCTGGCTTCATTATCCTGCCTCTGATCCTCTACCATCAGATTCAACTTTTTGTTTGCACACTCATCGCCCGCCATTATCACGCCAAACATATTTCGGACGCCTGATGCTTCATACATTTCATGCTACACGCGGCATGGTGACATCCCCGCACCATCTCGCCAGTCAGGCGGGGCTTGATGTTCTCAAAAAAGGCGGCACCGCGCTGGAAGCCGTCGTTGCCACATCTGCCACGCTTTCCGCGGTATATCCGCACATGACCGGTCTTGGAGGAGACGCTTTCTGGCTTATTTCCTACCCGGATGGCCGGACCTGTGTGATTGATGCCTGCGGGGCTGCGGCAGCTAACGCCTCCCTCTCCCTGTATCAGAGTGCCGGACATACAGATATTCCGTGGCGTGGCGGACTTGCTGCCAACAGTATGGCAGGCGCGGTTTCCGGCTGGCAGGAAGCCCTTTGCCAGAGTGCCGCTATCAAACCCGGTCTGCCTCTGTCAGAACTGCTGAAAGACGCGATCTATTACGCCGAAGCAGGTTATGCCGTCTCAGACAGTGAAGCCTCCCTCCTAAAGGAAAAGAACGCCGAACTGGCCCATAATCAGGCTTTTATGGCTGCTTATGCCGGACAAGAAGCACTCATGAGATGTGGCGAAATTCGCCGTAACCCTGCTCTCGGGCACACCTTGCGGTCTCTGGCCGAAGACGGGCTGGAAAGCTTTTATACAGGAGGCATCGCGCACGCTCTGGCGCATGACCTTCAGCAGGCAGGAAGCCCCCTGACGCCTGACGACTTTGCGCGCCACAAAGCAACACTGACCGCCCCCCTTCAGGCCAGCATTCACGGGGCTACGCTTTACAATACGCCGCCCCCAACACAGGGCGTTGCATCACTGGCCATTCTCAGGCTGTTTGATCAGCTTCACGCACCAGAGGCTGAGAGTTTCGCGCACATTCATGGGCTGGTTGAAGCCACTAAAAAGGCTTTTCTTTTCCGCAATGCGCATGTCGGGGACCCCGCGTACATGACTGAATGTGCGCAAAGCTTCCTCAATGATACGGAGCAGATGAAGAGCCTTGCCGCCAGCATTGATATGCAGCACGCCATGCCCTGGCCCGCGCCGTCCCAGCAAGGTGATACAACCTGGATGGGGGCTATTGATTCAAACGGCATTGCAGTCAGCATGATCCAGAGCCTGTATTTTGAATTTGGGTCAGGCGTGTTTCTGCCGGAAACAGGAATACTCTGGCAGAACCGTGGATCATCCTTCCGCCTTGCGGACGAGGGCTGGAACACTCTTAAACCCGGACGGAAGCCGTTTCACACGCTTAATCCAGCAATGGCCCGCTTTCATGACGGGCGATGCATGGTGTACGGCACCATGGGCGGAGAAGGGCAACCCCAGACACAATCGGCCATTTTTACGCGCTACGCCCGCTATGGCATTCCGCTGCAACAGGCTGTAACGGCCCCTCGCTGGCTTCTGGGGCGAACATGGGGCACGGAAAGTGTCTCGCTGAAAATGGAAAGTAATTTTTCCGAACCCCTTATCCAGCAGCTCAGGCTGGCAGGGCATGATGTAGAACTCGTCTCTCCGCTCTCCTCTCTGATGGGTCATGCCGGAGCGCTTGTTCGCCACCGGTGCGGTCTTATCGAGGGAGCCGCCGACCCCCGGAGTGACGGTAGCGTTGCCGCGTTTTGATACGGGTTCCTAAAAAATTCTGGCCTTGTTTCAGGAGGCTACCGCGTGGAGCGCATGTTCCACGGCAGGTAGTCTTGGGCCTGTCCTGCGCAGGTGTTGGGATTTCGCTGTTTAACGCACCCACTGGTGTGGCTGGCACAATCCCGACATTTACGTTTAACGGCATCACCATCAAACCCTATGCAACGGACCAGTTAGACATTGGTGGTTTCCCGCAGACAAATCAGCCTGTGCCGGGTGTTGGGGCGCGTGGTGGCCGTATTCGGAATGGTGCCCGCGTTACCATCCACAATCAGGTTGAGTTGGGCGGCATATGGGATTTTGGCCCTGCTCCCGGTGGGCAGATGCGCCTTTTTGAAGGCCAGATCAGCTATATCGGCCTCAGACATTTTGTGTTTACCGCTGGTATTTTCAAACCGAGCTTTGGGCTTGAATCTATGCAGGCACAAGGTGATACAGCTTTCATCGAACGCTCCAGTATTTCCACCATTACGCGCAATATTGCCGCTGGTATTGAACGACAGGCTGTGCAGATAGAAGCTCACGGTAAGAGATACCATCTGGCACTCTCCGGTACCGCCGGGACGGCTGGCCCGGGCGAAAACGGTAACCAGCGCGCTCTTGTTTTCCGGCTGGTGGGTGTGCCGGTCCGCACGCGAGATCTGTTTTTTCACGTTGGATTTTCCGGGGAATGGGTTTTCCGGGTCGCGCATAGTCCCGGACAACAGCCCACTGCGACATTTTCTGATTATCCAGAAATGAATGTTGGGCTCACCTCCAAATATCTGAACACTGGCAAAATAAACCTTCGGGATGTCGGCGCCTTTGGGCTGGAAGCCGCCGCCGCATGGAAACGTCTGCTTTTTCAGGGCGAGGCTTACGAGATTGTTGCCAATAAGGCCGTGGAAAACACGACGCAGAAGCTGCATTTTTCAGGCTGGTATGCTCAGGCCAGCTATACTCTGGTCGGAAAACCCCGTAGCTGGAAATCCAGAACGGCGGCTTTTTCTTCCCCAAACTGCGCAAAACACCAGAACTCTATGTGTAACGGAACCGGAATTCTGGAGGCCTCTGCGCGCTATTCAGAAGCCAGTCTAAAATCAGCCTCCGTCGATGGGGGGCAGCAGAAAGCATGGTCTGCCAACCTGAACTGGTGGCCAATGGATATTTTAAAAATTGCCCTGCAATATGAATATGGCACAATCAAAGGCGGCCGGTTTCCAGAAAATTTTCACGCTGTTCTTTCTATGATCCAAATAAAATTTTGAAGCGTTTGAGAGAACGACCTTCCCATTCAAACCCTGCCAAGAACCTTCTCCGGACCATATTGTCAGTTAGCTCTGATGATAGCAGGACGAGGGTTGAACGGCAGCAGAGAAGGCTCATTTCAGGATGCTATGGCGTATCACAAATACTTATAAACTTCTTCATCCAGACAAAAAATCGCTCGGAAATTTTTTGTTTTCCTTGGTATATGCAATAATATTCCAAGTATTTCATCTGTTTTTTGGCGGAGAAACTGACATGCTTTGCGATCGTCAAGATTTTCCATGAGCAGATTAGACTGCAAAGGAACGTGCATACTCTTTTTTAAATAAAGATTTTTATTCAAAAACACATTCCTTAGACGTCGCAAAAACAGTCATAAATTTTTTCTAAGTTTAGCAGCTACAAAATTGCCAGAAACTTGCACAATTATCGTGATCAGTACAAGTATCCCGACTATCCAGAGCATCATGCCTGTGTTGAATCTCTGATAGCCATAGCGGATAGCAAGGTCGCCTAATCCGCCAGCGCCAACAACACCCGCCATGGCAGAGGCGCTGATCAGGGTGACCACCGTAACCGTCAGGCCTGAAATCAATCCCGGCAGCGCTTCTGGCAGCAGCACAGACCATATGACTTTCAGGCGCGTTGCACCCATGGAGCGTATGGCTTCAATCAGCGCCGGGTCCACGTCTTTCAAAGACACTTCAGCAATGCGTGCAAAGTACGGAATAGCCGTGACTGAAAGAGGCACAATCGCAGCTCCCGTTCCAAGGGCTGTTCCAACCAGAATACGGGTAAACGGGATAAGCAGGACGAGAAGAATAATAAAGGGGACAGCTCTGGTCAGATCAATAATAAAGCCCAGCCCTTTGCGTATAACAGGTGAAGGCCATAAACCGTTGGGTGCTGTTACAGTCAGAAGGAGCGCGAGTGGTAATCCAAAAATGACGGCAATGGCAGCAGAAGCAAAAACCATTTCCAGCGTTGCCAGCGTCGCCTTCAGGAACAGATCAAATACCTGATGGGACATAGCCAAGCACTTCCATTTTCTCGACGTTCTGCACAAGCCAGTTCAGGGCGTTCTCATCGTCCCGAGAGAGAATAATGAGATGTCTTGCGCCTGTATCAGAATAATTTTCGTTCAAATCTACTCTCAACACGTGTGATGTAATAGAAAACTGCTCATAAAGAGCCGGAATGAGAGACGTGAATAAGGCGCTTTCTGCAACCGTTACACGCAGTGCCGGTAATCCTCCATGCGGTTTTTCGCTCTGCAGAACAGACAGTCGCTGGCCTGAAAGAACGTTCTGCTCTTCTCCTTCACAAAACTGGTTTAAGGTACGCTTCTCTTTTGTGCCTGAGAAATCTTCTATGCGTGCATCTTCTATAATGCGCCCCTGCTCTAAAACCATGACACGGCGCGCAAGGCGATGGATCACATCCATTTCATGGGTGATCAGCACAATCGTGATGCCAAGTTCCTGATTGATCTTGCTCAGCAAAGCCAGAATGGATGATGTTGTTTCCGGGTCCAGAGCCGATGTGGCTTCATCGCACAGCAGGACCGCCGGATTTGTGGCAAGTGCCCGCGCAATCCCCACCCTTTGCTTTTGGCCGCCCGAAAGCTGAGAAGGATGTTTATTTTCATGCCCTTCCAGTCCAACCAGCCCTATCAGTTCCTGAATCCTTGCGATGCGCGCTGATTTGGGAACCCCTGCAACCTCAAGAGCCAGAGAAATATTGCCCCACACATTACGGGATTTAAGCAGGTTAAAATTCTGGAAAACCATGCCAATCCGTCGGCGGACTGCCAGAAGTTCCTTTTCTTTCAGCCTGCCGATTTCTTGACCTTCAATAAAAACGTCTCCTGCATCCGGGGTTTCCGCGCCGTGCAGGCAGCGGAGCAGAGTTGTCTTCCCTGCCCCGGACCGCCCGATAATCCCGACAATATCGCCTGCCTGTATGGAAAAACTCAAATCCTCCAGCACAGAGCTGCCGCCAAAAGCTTTATACAGCCGGTCAACTCTTAGACTCTCTGTCAGACTCTCAGCCATGCGATTTCTCTAAAAACGTGACGCTGTTCATATTTTTAAATCCGCACGCAGATAGTAAAACCCGCGTTCTTCTGAAAGCTGCTGACTAAGCGTATCATAGAGGTTGTTGTTATAATCTGCCGTGAAAGACGGCACCCGGCTCGGGTAAGCATTTCCAATATTGTTGCCACCCAAAGCCAGATGCAGCTGAGGCAATACCTGATATCCCACCTCAAGATTGGTCACAAAGCGCGGGCGGTTGATCTGATGATAAAACTCTGTGGTGGAAAAGGCATTGGGCCCAGAGACAAACGTCAGGTTTGACGTTGTGTGGCCATAGCGAATTTCATGCACAGCCACATCCCATTTCCCCAATGTCCACCGGCCGCCAAAAATAAGCTTGTTTGATGGGTTTTCCGTCGACATCAGGCTGATCTGCTGAGCATTCAGGACAGGATTGCCCTCCCCTGTCTGAGCAATATCCTTGACTTTGGTATGATTGAAATTAACGGCTGCATCCCAGTCCACCTTTCCAAACCGGCCGAAATCCGTGGCGTAACGGGCAGTGATATCAAGGCCCGTCGTGCGCGTGTTGGCACCGTTCGTAAAGTAATTTGTACTGACTGCAGATTCATCTCCGGCAAACCCGGATGTATTCACCCCGGCAGCCGCGTAAGCCTCAATGGCGCGTGCCCCTGAAGCATATCCTCCATCAACAATCCGATGTTTGATTGAAATTGTGTAAGCATCAACATTGATATGAAGCCGTGGCAACGGGTTCAGGATCATCCCGACGCTGAAATTTGTTGATGTTTCAGGACGCAGCCCCGGAGAACCTAAGGCGCGTGCCGCTGCGGAGTTCGCGGCAATTTGCCCCGTTGCGTAGTTCGGGCTGGAAATGAAAGCAGCAAAATTCTGCTCAGCAAGAGTAGGTGCCCGAAAGCCAGTGCTGGCTGTCCCACGGAACCCGATATATTTGTTGATATCATAGCGGCTGGAAATTTTGCCGGTCCGTGCATTCCCGACGTCATTATAATGCTCAAACCGACCGGCAATATCCACCCGCCAGCGCGAGATAATTTGTGTCGACAAATCAATATAAGCTGCGGCCACATGTCTGGCGGAATTAACCGCGTTTTCTGGGGTTTCTCCCTGGTAGCCCTGTGCCCCGCTCAGATAATATGACAACGGCTCCCCGGCCCCGATCGAATAGGTGTCTCTGCGATATTCTCCCCCAAACGCAATATTCAGAGGTCTGTAAAGAAACGGCAGATCAACACCACGCCGGATATCGAGGTTATTTGTCCATTGCTGATTGGAGTAATTGCCCAGATAAAAGCGGGACGGTGAATAACCGGTTTCTTTGTAGGCATCCGCATTGGCTGAGTTATAGTCAGCCAACGTATCGTGGTCTCCGCCAATGGTGGAACTGAGATCCCAGTCAAAGCCGTATAATTTTTTGCCGCGGAACCCTAACGTAAAACCATAATCATTTTCAGGCATTGTCTCCACAGGTTCAAAACCATTCGGATACATGCCCTGAAGCCCGTCGGCTGCCGCCGTGCTTGGCGCGCGTAAATAGGCCCAGCGTTCAGCATCCCGATGTGTAAAGGTGCCAAACCCATAGAGTTCAATCTGATCTGTCAGATGATAGCCGAAATTCGCCTCGATTGCTTCCCGTGTGACCTGCGGCTGGCCAGTCGCAAGGTCATTATTACGGCCGGTTCTGGGGTCAATCCCTGTTCTCTGGGTGCGATCCTGATGCTTGAATTCTGCGCTGATATTCACATAGCCACGCTGGCCCAGAGCAAACCCCGCGTTCAGGTTTTCCCCTGTCGTAAAGCCATCTCCGGCAGCATATCCGCCGTTGGTGGCTTGCATGTGCAGACCGTGGCTGTTTGATTTCAGGATCACATTGATAACGCCTGCAATGGCGTCAGATCCATACTGGGCTGCGGCGCCATCCTGCAGGATTTCTATGTGGTCAATGGCCGAAATTGGCAACATGTCTAAATCAACAGGCGTCGTGCCCTGCTGGGAAGATGCGTCGACAGCAATGGCTGCTGTTGTATGGCGTCTTTTTCCGTTGACCAGCACCAGTGTCTGATCAGCATTCAAACCACGCAGGCTCAGAGCATCTACGACTGACCCTTGATCTGACCCATTAACTTCCCGGCTGATGGACGGAGAAAGCTGGACAAGAGCCTCCCGGATATCCGTCATACCTGTTGCTCTGAGCTGATCCCCGCCAATAATGGTGATCGGACTGACACTTCTCGCCGCGGTTTGGGACGGATCACGCGTTCCTGTAACAATCACCTGTTCAGGTTCATCAGAGGCCTCATGGTCTGATTGTGTTGTACGGAGCGTATCTCTGACAACAGCCACCTTCTGAGAACGCGCGCCTTTATCAGAAGGATTTTGTCGGCTTCCGCTGTCCGCAGCCAGAGCGGTCGAAGCAGACAGACCAAAAACAATCGGTGCCAGAATATAACCACGCATCATTATAGTGTTTTCCATAAATAACTTTAACACAATTATTCCATGTGGAATTACGAGTCAAACAACGAATAATTTATGGATTTTTTATATAATGCGATTTAATATGCATTAAATAGGCCCGTCAGAGCCTGACGCCGGTTTCGGCCACGGTCTGACATCTGGCAAATACATTAAGCTGAAAGTAATCAACGCATGACGCGGACTGCTTATTCTCTGCCGACCATCGATCTTTCGCTCTGGGACAAAAGAGGAAAGCCCGACGCAGCTTTTCTGGACTCACTGAGGCTTGCTGCGCATGAATACGGCTTTTTTTACCTGAAAGGGCATGGAATTTCCTTGTCCCTCAATGCTGAACTGCTCCGGCAGGCACAGCACTTCTTTTCTCTGCCTTTGGAGCAGAAAGAGCAGATTGCCATGGTTCATTCCCCGCATTTCAGAGGATATAATCGTGCGGGACTGGAGCTAACGCGCGGCAGGCAGGACTGGCGTGAACAGATTGATATCGGCTCTGAAAAAGCTGCTCTGACAGATCTTGAGGAGAAGCCCGCCTATCTGCGCCTTCAGGGGCCTAATCAATGGCCTGAAGCCCTCCCTGATTTCAAAAAGACGGTTCTGGCCTGGCAGGAGCAAACCCTCAATGTGCTGCGCCAACTTCTCGAAGCGCTCTCCCTGTCTCTGGCACAGGATAAAACAGCCTTTCATCCGGTTGTGAATGACTCGCCCTATCTCCTTTTAAAGCTGATCCATTATCCGGGCTCTCAAAATAATGATGAAGGTCAGGGCGTCGGTCCGCACAAAGACAGTGATCTGCTTTCTCTTATCTTACAGGATAACGAAGGCGGCCTTGAAGTTGAGCTGGCGTCCGGGCAATGGCTCAAGGCTCCGCCACAGCCAGACACGTTTATCGTCAACATCGGTGAACTGCTTGAAGTCGCGACCAGCGGGTATTTCAGGGCAGCCATTCATCGTGTGGTCAGTCCCCGATCGGGGCATGACAGGCTCTCGGCCGCATTTTTCCTTGGCGCGCAACTGGATTCCACAATCCCTATCCTGCCTTTGCCGGAATCCCTCACAAAATCCAGCATCGGGCTGACGCAGGACCCAGAAAATCCGCTTTTCTCCCAGATTGGCCAAAACACCTTAAAGGGCCGCCTCAGATCGCATCCGGACGTCGCAGCCCGCCATCACAGTGACCTTCTTTCTCCGGCATTACCGAAAGTTCTCGACCATGCGTAATGTGTTCTCTACCTCCCTTTCCACCACACAAGGTCGTCGTTTTAATCGTCGTGCCGTCCTGACGCTTCTGGCTGCGACACCGGTCATTCTGTCATCCGCCGCCAGAGCACAGTCTCGCCCGATACGGGTTGGAATCCTCTCCGGTGAGGATGAGGATATCTGGCATATTGTTCAGGAAAACGCCCGGACTGCCGGTCTGGCCATTGAGGCTATTCCGTTTTCTGAGGGAACGCCGATCAATGCGGCGCTGGCGGCCGGAGATCTGGACGCGAATGCTTTCCAGCATGGTCCTTATCTTCAGGCACAAAACACGGCTCTGGGTGCCCATATTGTCCCGGTCGGTAATACATATTTCGCACCAGTCGGGTTTTATTCCAAGAAATGGCCAAGCCTGTCTGCCCTCCCGCAGGGTGCAACAATCGGCGTTCCCGCAGACCCGACAAATGAAGGGAGAGCCCTGAAGCTCCTTCAGTCCTTAGGACTCTTAAAAATTGCAACCGTACCGGATGGAATGCCCACGGCGCTGGATATTGCGGAAAACCCCAAGTCTCTGACAATTAAAGAGCTGGATGATCCTGTTCTGGCGCGATCCCTGCCCGATCTGGATGCCGGGGTGGTTATTACGGAATGGGCGTATAAAGCCGGGATTGACCTCAATAAAGAACGCCTCGCGCGCGAGAGTATGGAAAATAACCCCTACATCAATTTTATTGCGGTGAATGAGAACAACGCCCGTGCACCATGGATACAGCCGCTCGTGAAAGCCTTCCAGCAACCCAATGTGCGGGAAAAACTGCTTGAAGCCTATCATGGCGCAATTATTCCATCATGGAGTTAAATACATAGTGCACTACAAGGGGCGCAGGATACTGAGTAGGCCGTTTTGTAAGACCAGAGAAACACCACTTACGGCTCAGTCACTGTGATTTTTATAGACAATATCAAGAATAGTCTGGCATTTCCCCTTCCAGTATTTTTTTAGAGAGCGAAAAATTCTTTCGTCCTCGCACTGAGTCACATGGCAGCGCATGAAAAGAAGATGCCGACTGGCTTACACTGAAAACATTTCCCGGAGCATGGATGATAGCGTCAGCCATGCTTTTCGGTGCCCTGTCTGTCGAGTTCTGTCCTTTAGGCAGTTGGCACCACAGACAAAAGCCTCCTTTCGGCACAATCCACAGGACTATTTTCAGAGGCTTCCGTTTGCACAGGACCACCTTGCAGGATTTTTCCGATCGTCCCTGAATTTCCAGCATGTGTTTGCGATAGCGTTCAGCCTGCGTGAACTATATTCTGGGGTGACCTGGCAAAATGCGTCTCACGCTCGTAACAGCCCCTAATAATTCACTAAACTGATTGCGGAGTGAGCCGCCGGACGGCGGTTGTCAAAAAACGCACCAGTGCCGTTGCGTGCGATCTCAGCCAGCATCCTGTCTCGCATGTCGATATCTGCCTGAGTGCGCGGCAGGAAAAACGCCCCTCGCCCATCAGTTGCCAGTGCCTGATTTGCTTCGACAAAGGGCCTCAGGGCGCGTTCATATGCTTCCAGTCCAGCCGATGTATCCTCATGCGAAGCAAGCTCTCCTGCAAGAACATAAGCACCGACAAGAGCAAGGCTGCTTCCCTGCCCGGACCGGAAAGACGGTGCAAAAGCGGCATCGCCTAGCAAAACGACAGATCCTCTGGACCAGTGCGGCATACGGATCTGACTGACACTATCAAAATAAAGATCGTCAGCCACCTCCATCTCTTTCAACAGACGCGGCACTTCCCAGCGCATACCGGCATAAGTTGCCTGTATTAAATCCAGTTGCCCCCTGACTGTGCGCGGGGCTCCCTGATCAGTCATGAATGTCAGAAATCCGAACATCCTCTGACTATCCTGAACCGCAAACAATCCCGCCACACGTCCGGGTTCTGCATGGAAAATACCGCCATGTGAGAGACCCTGATCATTTTGTAACGAGAAGAGTGCGAAATCAAAGCCGAGATCATGACGGAAAAGATCCTCAGCCCCGAAGGCAAAACGCCGCGTGCGGGAGTGGAGCCCATCTGCCCCAACAACAATGTCGTAGCGTTCACGAATGCCACTGGTGAACCGAATATCCACCCCCGCACCGTCATCGTGCAGCGTGTCTATTGAGTCATTGAACCGATACCGGACGTTTCCTTGCCGGGACGCGTCATACAACAATGTTGCCAGAGCTCCCCGAGGTAACTCGACGTCCCTTTCATTGCTACCAACGGCATCATAGACAGGCACGGAGCCAATTTCACGTCCGTCTCCATCAACAAATGTCATCAGGCGGGTGTTGACGTGTGCCGCACGGATTTGTGGCAATAATCCCATCCGTTCGACTAGGCTCAGGACCTATTAATTTATTGAACTGAGCGAACGGTTATGATTCACAGGCTTACCGATGGAGGGTGGGCCTGTGAGTGATGTGTTTATGCTGTCTGAGAGCCAGATGAAGCGGATTGAGCCGTTTTTTCCTCTGGCGCACGGCGTGCCACGCGTGGATGACCGGCGTGTTCTGAGCGGGATCGTTTATGTCATCCGTAACGGTCTTCAGTGGAAAGACGCTCCGAAAGCGTATGGTCCGCACA